>CAMWPE010000049.1 GCA_947176055.1 uncultured Desulfovibrio sp. | reverse complement strand
ATTACCTCCCTGGGAGTCATTTCTTTGCCTTCGACAAAGGCCGGACCGACGGCGGCTTTGCCTTTTCGCGTCTCCGTCTTGCCATCGCGGTTTTTGCCTACGCGACCGAACAGGCGCGAGCAAAAATCTTTCGCGCCGTCGGCGTCTCCGGTCAGATCCGCGGCGGCGTTCCTGTATTTGCGCCGGAAAAAGCGCGCGAGTCCGATCTCCGCGATCTCTCCGTTTTCCACGCGGTAAAATACGGGATGGCCAAACCCGGGTCCGGTCAGTCTTTCCTTGTTCCAGCGTTTGCGCTGGCTTTCGGTCAGTTGAGCTTCGAAGTTGTCGTAAACTTCGCGGCGCAATTTGATTTTGTTGGCGGAGGGGCCGGGCTTCGGGAATTTATAAGCTGTCTTATGGCATCCTTCCGGAAAACCGCCGGTTGTCACGTAACCGGTAAAATTGGCTCCCGTCCGCAAATAGTTCTTGTGATCCTTCTCCATGGAGGAATTGCCGGGAACTGGGTCGACCGCGACGGGAATCAGCCAATAATCCACGCCGTCGCGCCGCAAAAATCCGCCCATGACCGATTCTTCGAACCCGGGCAGACGCTCCGCGAATCCCGGCAGATAAACTTTGTTGTCCGTCACATTGCGGTAAAAAATGGGATCGCGGGAGACCGGCGCCAGTTTCGAGAAGGAGAGGATTTCGGCCAGTGAACGCAACATTCCTTTAATTGACGATCCGGGAATAACCGGCGTTCCATCGATCTTCATAAACTCGCAATCGGTCGAGTCGTCCTCGCGGCGGGTGTGGACATTGGCGACGAGCAGTGGGGAGAGCGCTGTCAGAGAACATTTAATTGTTCCTGACCAGCGCCCGGGCTCGTCCTCCCAGTCGTCAAGAACGGTTTTAGGCTCGTAAGGGATGAAATTAAAGGGGGCTGTGGCGTCGGGTATGGAGGGTGCCATTTTTTTGCTCGTCGGATTATTGTTTTGGAGAACTTTGGCCGCTCGCGAAGCGGCCGAGCCGGAAGATCAGAAATCCGTCTTCGTCCGGCTGGAAATATTCGATGTAGGGCAGGCGGACGGAGCCGTATTCGCGGCGCGAAAGGCAGGAGCTTTGGCGCGTCCGGTATTCGTCGCCATCGGCCCTGTCCTCAACAAGGCGCAGCCAGCCTTCGGCGCCAAGATACTTTTTTTCCCAGCGCAATTCCCTGTCCGGCGCGAAGATTATAATATTTTCGCAGGGCAGGGCGAAGGCCTCATCGATGGGCCGCGCGGGGCCGAATACGATACCTTTTGGCGATTCGGCCAGCAAAAAGGCTTTTTCGCAAAAAGTCGCGGCCAGCTCCGCGAAGCGCGCGAAATCCGCCTTGAAGCTTTCGACGCGCGATTTCCGCTCGCTCAACGGCCAGGAGTCCATATTTTTCATAATCGCAAATTCCGTTTGTATTAATATTTTTCGCTCTGTTTAAATCGCGCGGCGATATTTTGCGGGAGACAACAGCGCGGTCGCGAAGCAAGCTTTCTCCCGGGCCAATTCAAAGAACTTTATCGCGTTCGTTTCGCGAACGCTGGCTTGCGGATTAGCTAAAATTTGGCAAAATATTTAGTCGACGGGTTGTTTGAACGCGGCGATGGTTTTTTCAGTCGCCGCTCTATTTCCCGGACGACGCTCAAGACCGCGCATTATCCAGCGCCTCGTCCCATTCCATAAAATTAAGTTCCGCGTCTTCCCTCTCGAGATCGCGGAGAAAACTCCCATTCCAGGCCAGATCCCCAAAGAGAATCTCCGGCCGCTCCCGCCAGCCCTTGGCTTCCAGGCGACCGTTGCCGCGGTTGACGCCGTTGCCAAAGGCAAGGCGACCGTCGGCCAGATCCAGCAGCAGGTGAAAGAACAAGGCCGCTTCGTAATCTCGCAGGGAATCGACCTTGAGTTTCAGGCGGACTCCGTAGTTTTTCGCGAACACGGGCTGTTCGTCAAACAGCGCGCCGGTCATTGGACCGCCGCTGAACCGATCGAGGGCTACATGGGGAACAATCGCGGACGACGATTGATTCAGCTCGCAATCGGAAACGGAGATTTTGCTTTTAATGCCGCTCTCGCCGCTGGCGCGACCGAACATTTCTTCGATTATTTGCCGCCTTTTATTTTCGCCGAGGCCGCGACTGGCCAGGATGTTGGCCGCGGCGGCGCGCAGGACGCCTTTGACGGAAGTCGATGGCAGGATATATTTCTGCTCCGTCTTCCCTTCCGCGTAATTGAGAACCGGGGTCAGCGCGAAAGCTATATCCGCGGCGCCATGCCCTCCGCCGATAATAATCGCGCCGGATCCCGACAGATCAATTTCCAGCTCGCCGGAAAGACCCTCGTCCGCGGCCAGGTTCGCGTCGACCGCGGGCAGGTTTTTGGCGCCCGGCGCCGGGAGCGCTCCCGGGAGGGAATTTAACCATTTTTCCTGACCCTCGCGCGTTTTTAGATCGATCTTTTCGTAACTGTAATCCAGGACGCGGTACTGGCCGTAGCCTTTCGAACGGCCTCCGCCCAGGGACAGGCCACCGGCTGCGATTTTCGCGCAAAGGTCTTCAAAAAATTTTTCTTCTTTGGGAGCGAGATCCCGCTTCCAGCCGTCGCAACGGATCTCCAGCAGGAATCTGGCTCCGGCGGGGACGAGTTCGGAGTCGAATTTGTTGACGACGCTCGCGTCCTCATTCAGGGCCGCGTGATCGCGGACGAAGGCGTCGGGTTTTATTTCGACCTCTTCGCCGGAGAGTTTTTTCAAAAAAGCCGGCTTGTTGTCAAAGTCTAGCAAGACCGCGTCCTCGCACCAGACCAGGGAGGGCGACGGTTCCGCGCTGTTTATCCCGAACAATTTTTCCGCCATTGCCGGATCGGTTTTAGCGGCGAGCGCCCGCAAGGATCCCGCTATAGAGGAGCCAGGAACGCGCCAATAGCCGAATGCGTCGCGGTTGACCGGCTGATCGAGGAGGGGATCGTCGTCTGTTCCGCAACGCATGGGCGTCGTTGCGCCGATAATTAATTTAAGAACGAGCATTCGCGTTTCTCTCCGCTTTTGACCAGGCCGCGGCCAGTCTGGAAACAAACAATTTATGGGCTTTGGCGGCCAGTTTTTCCAGCTCTTTGTCCGAAGCCGGGCCGCCCGGCAATTCCGGAGCCTTTATCTCATGCGTCTTCAGGAATTTTTCGCGATTCAGAAGATCCCGGACGATATTTTCAACAAAATCCCTTGCCGCCTTTTCCTTAAACGGCGAGGGAGCTACGGAGCGGGACCATTGAGCGCCCTGGGATTTGGTCAGCAATTCCTCGAATTCGTCCGCGTCCATTGTTCGCAAACGCGAGCGCTGACTGGCCGAGGGGCCGTCGCCGTCGATAAATCCTCTCCACTCGCGCAACCATTGTTCGGTCAGGTTTCTGGCTTCCCGCTCCATCGCCCGCTCGCGCAGGAGATTGAGCAGGGGATATGGGGGCAAATTTTTTCGAGGTTTCGCCGCCGGTCTGTCCGGAATTTTTATCGTCGGCTCCGCTTCCCGCAAAAAAGGCGGGTCGAGCTCGATTACGCCGTAGCCTTCGTCCCTGTCGCCGCCCAGATAGAGCGGCGTTTCAAGCTCGCGTTCCTCATCGAAATCCAGACGGAAAACGCCGCCCATATTTATGGCCGTCCGCGAGGTCCGGGGTTTTTTCCAGAAGCTATTGTAGCCTTGAATTTCACGGAATGAGGCCAGAGGCGAGGAAAGCCGGCCGCCCAGCTCGCGGGCCAGACATTCGATGGGATTTTCCCAGGACGGCGCGGGTATGTAGGGCGAGCGCAGATAGACCGTAAAAATTTTGGCCTTTTTTTTGGCCGTCGTTACTGCCGCGGGCGCGGAAGCCTCGACGCGAACGAGCCCGTAGCCGGCGGAGCGACTGTGGCCCACGTTGAATCGTTCCGTTTTGGCGAGCAGGGTATGAAGGATGTTTGCCAGCTCTCCGGAGGCGCAGATAACCCGGCTCCGGAAACGCGAGCCAGCCGCCAGGGCGCTGAAGCCAAAAAGCAGGCCTTCCCGATGCGAGCGCTCG
The DNA here is from genome assembly GCA_947176055.1 of uncultured Desulfovibrio sp. GTDB lineage: Bacteria > Desulfobacterota > Desulfovibrionia > Desulfovibrionales > Desulfovibrionaceae > Desulfovibrio. The sequence continues at coordinate 8,533 of CAMWPE010000049.1, read as the reverse complement.
CGGCCCAGGGCGACGTGAATGTTCCAGGTCTGTCTTTCCGCCGGTTTCCAGAGTTCCTCCGGATGCATGAACCCCGCGCGGACGCGCTTGAGTTTCGGCTTGCTCCCGCCGTCTTCAGGTTTGTCGTCGTCTTTCCGGATCAAGGAATTACGGACATAGTATTCCTTTTTTCCGTCATCTTCGTCGGCGCTCGCGGCTGGCAGATCCGGACAATTCTTCCTGTGCAGATAGCTCGTGGGAATGGGTGTAGCCGCGGCCTCGCCGCAGAGCGGCCAGGCGCAGCCGTACCAGACCTCGTCCTTCAGGAAGAGATCCTGAAATTCCGGCGTTCCGTCCGGATCCAGGCCCTTGTTCAGACTAGCCCAGCGGCTGGCCAGGGCGCCAAGGAGCATATTGCCGGGGATATAGGGGAGGGTGGCGTTGGCCATGCTTTCGGCCGAGCCGTCGGTGATGACCAGCGGTTCCCGCGCGGTCAGCGTTATATCGATAAAGTATTTCATTTCAATTCTCCCGCTATCTCCTCCGGCGGCGGAGACGGAAAACGGACAGGTTGATTCCCGCTGTCCGCTATAGTTACGCGGCACCTGCCAAGTCCCCGGGATCTGTCGCCGCCCACGCTTTTGACTCCGGCGCAAAGCGCGTCTATGTACCCGGCAAGCCAGGGCGAGTTCGGCAGATCCAGGGATATGTCGCATTCGAATGTCATGCCCGGTATGCCGCATTCGATAGTTCGCAAGGTCGCGGGAACGACCTGGCCGTTTTTGTCAAGGCTCGTCTGCCTGCGCGGGCTGGTCATGTCGCCAACGTAGGCGACGCGCGCGCCGCGATCGCAAGCGAGCAGCCATTCGCGAAGATCGGCGGGAAGCTGGCCCGAGCCTACGCGAATCCTGCCGGAAGTTTTCGTCCGCTCCGCGGCTTCTTCGACGACCCTGTCGCCCGTCGAAATGTCGGCGCCGCCAAAAATAAAATCTACGAGCGGTTCCAGCTTTTCGTCCGCCAGAGCCAGTCGCCAGGCGCTTTCCCGCAAGGCGCCCTTAATGGCGCGTCCAGGAAGATACGGGAGACCGTCCGCGTCGCGGACTATGACGCTGTCAGCGGCCGCTCCGTCGCCAAGGCCGCTTCCTACGCTCCAGTCGGACAAAAATGTAATTGATAACTTGTAATCAGGCATTGTCCCTCCCTGGCATCCTGTCGAAAAGCTCCTCGAGATCCCCGGATGGCAGGAGACTGTCCAGCTCCAGATAATCGCCCAGGAGAGTTTCCATCGCGCCTCCGCCCTTCTGGGCGAAACGGAAAAATCCCCCGGGAAAGATGTCCAGAAATTCTTTTTCGTCCATCCTGTTTTTGTCATGCCTGCCCCCGATTCCGCGGCGCAGATTATCCCGCAGATTGGTCCAGGCCAAATCCGCCCTGTCCTTGCCCGCGCGGGCGTCCGTCCACGCGGAGCGGACAAGGGAGCGGGACAAAGCCCTGTTTACCCGCATTCCTTTCCGGAAAAATTCCAGGAGGTCGGAATCGATCAAAAAGGGCTTCGAGGTCAACCGGACGCGGTTCTTTTTGGGCGCTTCGCCGTTTTCGCCCGCGACTTCGCTTATGTCCGGCGCGGAGAACAGTCTGGCCCTGAGGTCGTCGATGTCGAGCTCCGTTTCTTCGGTCAGGGAGAGATAGTCCAGACTGCTGGGCCGTCCCTTCTCAATACCCTGCGTTCGCCGTTTCGCGCTCTCCAGCAGGCTCTCCGCCAGTTCGAAAGCCCGCGCGAAGGGAGCGGATTTATTCATGGCGACCATGCCCGCGCCCAGGGAAAGAGGCTCATCGAGGACTTTAGAAAGTTTTTCGAAGTTTTTTGTAAACAAATAGATAAAGGGCAGGGCGAGATCGGCGCGAATGATGACCGTAATGTCGTCGCCGCCCAGCACCAGCGGCCGGAGCGGCATCATCGGCGACGGATTCGCTTCGCTTTCAATTATCCAGTCGAGAATGACGGCGGCCGCGGCTTTAAAGGAGTCGATGGTAATCTTGTCGATAGTTTCGGATAATTCGCGCATTTTCGCTATGCCTTCTTTCATGGACAGCGCCGAGCTCTTCTCGCGCCAGGCGGCGAAGCGCTTGCCCAGGCCGTTGCCGTCCATGCGGATCAGCGCGGCCCGGGAATAGTCTCGCCCCAGCATTTCGTCCAGGTTGTCGGACCATTTGGGCGATATTCCATCCGGAGGAGTCAGATAGCCGCGCAACCTTTCGCGGGAGAGGACCAGTATTTCGTCCTGGGAGCGGCAAAAGCAGGGCAGGCTTTCGTTCTCCTTATAGACCGGCATGCCGTCCAGGCGGCAGGATTTAAGGACGGGGAGCATGGGAGCGCCGGCGGCGACGGGATAGCGCGAGCGCTGGGCGCCGATTTTCTCCTCGACTTCGCTGACCGCCGCGCGCATGGATTCCTTGTCCTCCCAGCGCATGGAAGCGGCCGCCCCGTATAGCGGCAGTCCCGGAAAATGGCCGAGGACTTCGCCGGAGAATTTCGCCAGGTAGTCGCGGCCGCGCTCTTTGTCCGGCAGGATAAGGCGGACTATACCCGCGCCCTCCTGAACAAGGATAAACCAGTCGCGCCCGTCCCCCGGCTCTTTGACTTCCCTCAATCCCAGGGGAGCCACGACATTTTCGCGATGAAAATCTCCGGCCAGTCTCCGGATTATCTCCGAGCCGCCGATCATTTCTTTAAGTTTTCCCGCGGAGCATATATAATTCTGTATGCCCCCGACCTCGACCCTCGCGTAAACGCATTCGGAATTGCTCATAACTGGCCTATAATGTTGTCTGTTTTGATCTGGCAAAATCTTTTATGAGCCGGCGCAAAAGATCCGGCTGGCATAATTCCTTCCAGCCTATTATCAGGACGCGGCTAAAAATTTCCCATTGGGGCTGGTTAAGCGAAACCAGGACGGGCAAAGCGAAGCGATTGATCAGGTTCGCCGTGTTTTCGGTGTCCTTAGCGTCCTGAGTCGTCTTTTCCCTTTCCTGACTTTTGCGATATTTGCAGGAAACCAGGACCGGGTTATTATCCAGAACGCCCAGGATGTCTATTTCGGCCAGGTGCCCGTCTTCGCGTCTGGGATCCTTGATACGCGCCCCTATTCTCATGCCCCGGAAGTCCAGGCGGCGAAGACATAATCCCGCGACATCCTCAAACCAGTAACCGCCCCGGGCCGGGATACAAACTGATCCGCGCGGACTGACGAAAATCCATTCGCCCGCGTTCCGGCCTCTTTTCAATTCGCCGAATTTGTTTTTTAACGGCTCCTTAAGAAATTTAGCGTCTTTTCCTTCCTTCAGAGCCGTCAGCATAAAATCCGGCATATCGCCCCACGCCGGAGTTTTCTTCAAGACGCTCTCCGGCGTCCTGCCTTCTTCCTTGAAGATCTTGCCCGATACTTTTAATTCGTCGATGGGCTCGACGCCGCGGATGGGGATCGGCAGGAGATTGAGAGGATTGTAAATGGGCTCGCATCGTCCGGCTCCGGTGTTTAATGTCCAGACGGTATACCCGCGCTCTCGCGCCCAGAGGGTAAGAGCGGCGCCCTGCGGTTTCGAGCCGGGGGTGATATTGACATTGACGCGCGCGCCCGTTTTGGCCGGCGGCAGGATTCTGTCAGGATAATTTCCATCGACCGCGAAGTTTGCCTCGTCTATCCGCTCGACACCCAGCTTTTTAACAAAATCTTTCAGGGGCGCAACAATATTTTCTTTTATGGCTTTGACGCTGAAATCATAGCAGAGGATCAAGCGTTTGGGCCGATGGCTGGCGATCGCGGTCAGCGTCGATGCCGGCAAGGTCCCCAAACAGACGACAAGGGCGCCGTCGTCCAGTTCATCGATAGCGCTGGCCTCCGGCGGCTGGGGAACGGACGAAAGTCCGGAGGGACTTTTCCTTTTTAGCCAGTTATCCACCGTAGCGTAAAACATTTTCGCGGCCAGACCGGATGGATTGGCGAGAGCCGTCGGCTCGATAGTCGCTGTCTCCAGTTTATGAAGCGATTCCCGCTTCAGATGTTCCGCGAAGTTGGGATGCTGGCAAACAACATAGATATTGTGATCGAAACTGTCGTTGGTTTTGTCCCTGTTGGCGACAAAATTCGCTATGGCGCGGGCGCGTCTTAACGCTTTGTCGTCGGCTTTCGCGCTTTTGGGAGCAATAAGGTGAGATATGGTGTTGTTTCCGGGATTCCAGAGCAGATCGAAACAAAGACCGCGCGCCGGGGAGCCTTTTTCGTGGATGACGACATTCTCAAGGCTGTTGGCGGGAATTTTTAACCCGCGGGCGAGCGCCTGGGAAACAAACTCCGGCCGACCCTGTTTGATTTCATAATTTACGCCCTGGGTCCGGAGCACCGTTTCAATGGGAAGCTCCGGCGGCCGCGCGCCTGGAATTATCGAGCCGTCGGCCGTGTCAAGGTATAAGGCGGAGTTGGTTGCCGAGTTGATTAATAGCGGTTTGTAAGGGGATAATTTGAGCATACAGAGAGCTATGAGGTAATTTAGTCCTCCGTTGAGATTAAATACTGTCCTCTCTCCTCTTTCCGCAGCCTCAGCCGCGAGCCTGGCTACGATATCCGGCGCGTAGTCGTTTTTCGCGGGATTATTAATATTGACGGAAATTAATTCGTTCCGGCCCGGGGCGAAACGATCCGCGTATTCCTTGACCTGTACGGCTCCGTTTTCCGTCCGCGCGTTATAAAGAAGGTAAGATTTTTCCGGCGGATACGACTCTCGCAGGGAGAGCCAGGCGTTCAGCGTGCCGAAAGCCTGGGTTCCGAGGATGGAAACAAAGATATTTTTCATGACTTTTTCGCGGACGCGGGGAAATGGAAACCCGCGCCGCGCTTCCTTTACTGCAAGCATACTACGCAATAGCGCGAATGTATAGGGAAATTTCTAAAGCGAGTTCAGGATAAAGCGGCAGCGCTTTTCGTAGCTGTGATCGCGGAAAATTACTTCCCGCCATGCGGCGATTAATTCTCGCGTCCCTGAGGGATGATCCCTTAACGCGGACCATTTTTCGGCCAGCTCCGCCGGACGCTCCATACTTACCGGATCCGTAAGCTCGCGGGGAAAGAGATCGAGGCCGCCGGCCATATCCGTAAGCGGCAGTCCTCCGGCGGCCCAGACGTCAAAGTGCCGCTGATTCAGGCCGCCGGGCAAAAGCAGGCTTGTGACATTGAGCGCGTAGGCGGCGGAGGCGTAAATTTCCGGCAGGGAGCCGTAATAGTCGACGGGGGGACGCAAATCGGCGCCGGGAAAGAAATGACGCCAGCCTTCGTCGCCGATAATTACGGGCGATTCCATGGCGGAGATCCACGCCGCGCGATTCCTGGCCGAAAAATAGTCGGCGCCCTTGCCAGGCTGCCGGGCGGCCAGACCAGGCCAGAGCCTGGGGTTCAGACGCCGCGCGAACCAGCGGTAATCCGGCGCCCGGCCACTTGCGAAAAGCGCTTCCGCTTCCCTCATAAGAGCGACGGGCAGGGGGGAGCGGCCAAAAAAAGCGTCCCGCCCCGGAAAGGCGGAGCGGCCTACGAAAACTGGCGCGGCGTCTGGCTTCCATGAAATCTCTTCTCGCCTCATATGTCCGGCGTAGGCCAGGGGACAGTGAAGAACTTTTGCCGCGCCGTAAGCCTTAAGCGGCCCGATAAAGCCGCGGTCCGTCACGAAAAGCGGAACCTGGCGCCACCAGGGGAGGGACAGGGAGGAGAGTAGATGCCAGGGATTGTCGACCAGCCATACCGCGAGCGGGACGCCTAGCTCGCGCAATAGATAAAATATCCGGCCCTCCGGATCCAGACCCCGGAAGTTGACGGACAGGGCAAGCGAAGGCGCGCGCTCGCCAAAAAAGCGGGCGAATTCCTCTGGAGCGGCGAATTTCCGTGTTTCGATCCGTTCGAAGCCGGCGCCGCGCAATCCGTCGACAAGTTCCCTATGCAACAGGGAGCGTTCGTCGCCGGGGAGCCAGGCCAGGGATCTGTCTATCTCCGGTCGCGCTTGACCCTTTTCCGCGACGGCCAAGAGTTGCCCCCAGAAATCCGGAGCCAGTTTAAGACCGTGCTTATAGAAATAGACAGTCCTGTTCGCGGCTAGCGAAGCGACTTCGGCTGGAGCGACTTCGCGGTCGTTAGCCGGCATGGCAAAACCGGGCCGCTCGCGCAGACGGGAGAGAGTCGACGGCTCCTCGATCCACGCAAAGTTTATGCCCGCGAGCCAGGGAGGCGCGCCCAGCGGTCCCAGGCCCAGAACGAGAGGATCCTCGGGAGAAGCCTCCGGCCGGATGATTAGCCAGCTTTCGGGATTGTCCGGCAGGGTTGTCTTTTTGCCGTCGAAATCTTCGAGAGCGACGCGCGCCGGTCTGCTCATGGCTCTTCGTCTCCGGCTATGAAGGCCGCCGCGGCGACGGGATCGCAACCGTCGAAAAATTCCCCGAGGGGAAGACGGGCCAGAAGCTCCGGAAGTTCGGTCGGGCGACGTCCGGTAAGCGCCAGCTCCAGCTCGCCTATGTCCCTCCGCGAAAAAAAGTCGCCGCTTATCGCCGGATTCGTTATTTTGCCATTCCGCAAAGACCAGGCTATTTCCGTTATCCCCCAGGGGAACGCGGAGATTTTGCGGATTTGACCGCGCTTACTTGGCCGCCAGTTCCAGGCGGAGGAGAGATATCGGGATTTTTCCAGCTTCCGGGCGGCTTCCGTGGCTTCCGGAGAAATCTCCCCTACGCCGCGGGAGCAACGCCGGGTCAGCGCGATTTTGAGATCTTCCAAAGCAAGAGCCGGGCGAAAGTTCTTTAACGAGCCTACGCGGGAGGCTACGGAGGCCGCGCGGCGCTTGTTCGTTTTCGCCGGAGACGGCGTTAACAAGGCCGCGAGCCGCTCGGGATCGACATCCCACAACAGACAGCCGTGAAGCAGGACCTTGTCGCCGCGAACCGCGCTGGCCGCTCCGCCTATTTTCAGGCCGTCCGCCTCCAGATCGTTGCGGCCGCCAATCCGCGCGTCGATTCCCAGTTCCGCGAGCGCCGAGCGAACGGGCTCCAGAGCGCTCCTGAAATCCGGAAAGCCTCCGCCCCCGCGGATAAACGAGTAATTGAGCGTCCCGTGATCATGATATACGGCGCCTCCGCCGCTGATCCGGCGATAGACGGGGATATTCAGGCGCCGGAGCGCGACCTCCGCGGTCTCGGCTCTGGCGTCCTGATGTCGTCCTACAATTATCGCCGGATCGTTTTGCCACAAAATAAAAAGTCCGGGCGAGGCTGGCGGGAGAGTATTGAGGAGCGTCTCCTCGAGGGCGAGGTTGAAAGATGGGCGAAACGACTCGAATTCCAGTAAAAGCATCAGCGCGTAAGGCCGAAAAACCGGATGGCGTTGTTTCCGCAAGCGATCCAGAGTTCTTCGGGCGCGACTTCGCGGGCGTCGGCTACCGCGCGCGCCGTAAAGGGCAGATAGGCTGGCTCGTTCGTCGTCCCCCGCCAGGGAACCGGCGACAGATAGGGGCAGTCGGTTTCCAGCAACAGGCGCTCCCCCGGAATGATCTTTACGGCCTCGCGCAGGGCCGAATTGGCCGGATAAGTGACGGGACCGGGCACGGAAATATGCCAGCCATTGCGGATGAGCCGCCTGGCCATTTTCGCGTCGCCGCCGAAACAATGCCAGAGCAGGGGATAATCCTTGAAGCCGCCCGCTTCGAGTAGAGTCAGACAATCGTCCTCCGCGTCCCGGCAGTGAATAACGATTGGTTTGTCGAGCTTTTTCGCAAGTTCGACCTGCCTGGCGAAAGTCTGAAGCTGCGCTTCCTTTGGGCAGCGATCGCGGAAATAGTCCAGGCCGATTTCGCCGATGGCGGCGACGCGGGGATCGGATTTGGCGATTCCTTCAATTTGATCAAGGACATCCAGATCGCAACTCGCTCCGTCATGGGGATGAATGCCCAGGATGAAAAATATATTGGGATAATCCTTGAAAAAATCCTTGCCATTCCGGTAGGCTTCCGGGCTCAAAAACACATTGCCGATATAGGTTACGCCGACAGTCGCGGCTCTCGCGATAATCTCCCCCCGATTGGCGGCGTATTCCTCGCTATCGAGGTGCGCGTGACTGTCCGCGCCGCCGGGCGGCAGGGCTACGGTCAGCGGATCGATCCTGACAGGTTTTTTATGTCCCATATTTCAACCAATGGCCGGACGTTCCGGCGTTTTTAATTTTCGCCCCAGCGGCGGCAGAGATTATGGGGCAGGCGCAACTGATCCAGCAGTCGCCCCGCGAACTGGCGCGCGAGGCCCTCAAGAGTGTCGTCGCCGCTGTAATAGGCCGGGTTAAAGGGCATTATCGTCGCGCCGGCTTCCGTAGCCGCGAGCATATTGCGGATATGAATCAGGCTGTACGGCGTTTCGCGGATGGCCAGAATTAGCGGCCGTCGCTCCTTGAGCGCCACGTCGGCCGCGCGGTGAATCAGATTCGTTCCCGCGCCGGTCGCTATGGCCGCGAGACTGCTCATCGAGCAAGGG
>CAMWPE010000048.1 GCA_947176055.1 uncultured Desulfovibrio sp. | reverse complement strand
CTCCAATTTGTCCAGAAAAAATCTAAAAATTAGCCCATTTTAATTATGAGATAACTTCTAGCGTCTCTCCTTATTTCAGTTAGTTTGTCTCTGGTATATGTGTTCTCATGCCAAATCTCAATACCAGCGCTTCCCTTCAATTCATATAGGCAAGCTTGCATCGCGGCCAAAACCGAAGTTTTGCCGCAACGTCGCCCCCCTGTCATGACTACGTTGATAACAGCGTCGCCCATATATCTCTTTTCCTGTCTGATATTTTTAACGCGGGTCGCCTGCTCTGTTTCCATATGCACACTTTATGAGACCGACCGCCTCTCGAAGTTTTTATAAGGATTGACAACGAGGGCCTATTGTATATACTCTTCAAAAAAGCGCGTCTCGCAAAGTGTGCTTTTGTGGACGCTACCGCGCTTCGCCCGCGCCTCTTCCCCCTCCCCCTGTTGACATGAGCCGCCGATCCGGCGAAAATACACGCTCAAAATAGGCTACACCCGGCCCGTTTTCGCAACCATCCTCTAGCCGCCGCCGTCGCCGGCGGCGAGTACGGATATTCCATGAAATTTATTTTGACCCCCCTGCTATTTTTTGCCTGTCTCGCGGCCCCCGCGCTGGGCGCCGACGAAAAGATCGATCCCAAAACCTACATTTGCGCCGAGCTTATCGCCAGCGCCGTGGACGGCGTGCCGCCTATCTACGAGGGCTTGCAACTGGACGGCTTTATCGCCGGTCAAAAGGGCGCGCCGGTAGCCGATCCGGAGCTGTTGCAACCGCTTTTGCTAGCCGTGTTCGATTCCTGCTCCGCCGAGCCCGCGGACAAGGCCGCCGAGCACTGGGCCAAAAGTCGCGAGTCCTGGCCCATTGATCCGGACGGCGCCTGGCGCGCGGACAAGACAACCTGCGCCGATTACGCCAAAAATCCCGACGACGGCAGCGGCTTTGTCATCTGGCTCGACGCCTATAATCGCGCGGCCAAAAACACGGACAAATCCGTGCTCGCGGATCAGGAAACCCTCGAGGCCTTCCTCGATAAATGTTCCAAAAATCCCGGTAAATTAATGATCGACGTCATGGCCGAAAGCGGCAAATAGCGCGACGCCGGGAACGCGGCCGGAGTTGGACGGCAAAAGAATTGATTCCAGGCTCTATCCGCAATAATAAGAGATTTGGCTGCCAGCCTTGATTTAAAGCCCGCGAAAAAATTTTATGCGTCCGCCGCGTTTTGACTTCAATCAAGGGTTTTCAGCCAACGCGGCGGACACTGACAAAACTCGCCGGAAATTCGCCGCCGCTTCTCTCCCGGGACAAACGCCGCCGCTCTCCGGCTAATAATTAACATAAAATTAAACCCGCTCAATTTACGGACCCGTCATGCGACCGCCCTCCTTTTCCGTCTGCCGCGAAGGCGCTTCGGCCATTGGCTTTTGCGCCTTTTCCGCGCTTGTCTTCGCCTTTCTCGACTGGCCGGTTCCGGCTCTTGTCTTCTGGATTCTGACCTTCTTTTGTCTCCACTTTTTCCGCGATCCGGCCCGCGTAGTTCCGCGAGGCCCCGGCCTGGCCGTAAGTCCGGCCGACGGGACGATCCTGAAAATAGAGTCCCGCGAGGATCCGCTTACCGGCCAAACCCGCCAACGAGTCTGCGTCTTCATGAGCGTATTCAATGTGCACGTGAATCGCTCCCCTGTAGCCGGAACTGTGGAAAACATCCGTTACTGGCCCGGCAAATTCTTTAACGCCAGCTTCGACAAGGCCTCGACGGACAACGAGCGCTGCGCCTACCTTATAAAAGACGAAGCCGGCAAAGACTGGACAATGGTCCAGATCGCCGGCCTTATCGCGCGCCGTATAGTTTGCCGCGCGGATATAGGCGACAAACTTGACAGAGGCGAGAGGCTCGGAATGATCCGCTTCGGCTCGCGGGTTGACCTTTACTTGCCCGAAGGCTATGCTCCAGCGGTCAGGGATGGCGAAGAAGTCCTCGGGGGACAGACTGTAATCGCCCGAAAAGTATAAGACTATTCATGCCCGATCCAGAAAGAAAAAAGCCCGGCCGCACCGTCTACCTCCTCCCGAACATGCTGACTACCTTGAGCATGTTCCTGGGGTTTCTCGCCATGATCTGGGCCTCGCAGGAGCGCTTCGAAGCCGCGGGCATGGCTATCCTTGTCTCCGCGCTCATGGACGGCCTGGACGGTAAGGTTGCCCGCCTCACCAACACGGCCAGCGAATTTGGCGTGCAGTACGATTCCCTGGCCGATCTCGTCGCGTTCGGCCTCTCTCCCGCTGTTCTCATGTGGCATTGGCAACTCTACAACTTTGGCCGCGTCGGCCTGGCGGCCGCCTTTATCTATATGGCCTGCGGCGCCCTGCGCCTGGCCCGCTTCAATGTCAGCGCGGGGCATACCGGCAAGCGCTTCTTTATCGGCCTGCCCATTCCCGCGGGCGGTTGCTCGCTCGTGACCTTGGTGTTTTTCGCGTCCGCCCTGCCTTCCTCCCTGGCTCCCCTCATTCCCTGGCTGGCCATCGTGGTTTGCGCCGGGGTAGGTCTGCTCATGTTCAGCCGAGTAAGATATTTTTCCTTCAAGGAATACGACATCTTCCAGGCGCATCCCGCCAGAAGCATGCTGGCATTCCTCTTCCTGCTGGCCGTGCTTATATCCTTCCCCCGGCTCACCGGCTTTATTTACTGTCTCATGTACATTGCCGGGGGCCTGATTTACACGTGGACGCGGTCGCGGCGCAACCGGCCGCCGGCCGTCCAATAAGCGGGCCTTTCCGGACAAGCCGCGAAGCCGTCGGCTATTTTCCCAAAACAGGAGTCGTATATGTCCGACAGGGTATTCATTTTTGACACAACCTTGCGGGACGGAGAGCAGTCCCCGGGCGCGACCATGAATCTTCAGGAAAAATTGCGCCTGGCCCGGCAACTCGAAGTTCTGGGCGTCGATATTATCGAGGCCGGTTTTCCGGCTTCGAGTCCCGGCGATTTCGAAGCCGTGGCGGAGATCGCCAAAAACGCAGGTCCCGACGTCCAGGTCGCCGGTCTCGCCCGTTGCGCGGAGCGCGATATCGATCTCTGCTGGGACGCGGTGAAATTCGCGAAAAACCCGCGAATCCATACATTCATCGCCACTTCGCCCCTGCATATGGAATTCAAACTGCGCAAGACGCCGGAGCAGGTTTACGAAACCGCCATAGCCTCGGTGAAACGCTGCGCCTCCTATACGCCCAATGTCCAGTTCTCCTGCGAGGATTTCTCCCGCTCGGATCTTGATTTCGTCCGCCGCATAGTGGAGGCGGCCATAAACGCCGGAGCGACGACCATTAACCTGCCGGACACAGTTGGCTACGCCCAGCCCGAAGAATTCGCCGCCAAAGTCAGATATGTGATAGAGAACACGCCGAACAGCGACAAAGCCATTTTTAGCGCCCATTGTCACGACGATCTGGGCTTGGCCGTGGCCAACACCCTGGCCGCGCTGAAAGCGGGAGCGAGACAGGCCGAAGTCGCCCTGAACGGAATCGGCGAGCGGGCCGGAAACGCTTCCCTCGAGGAAGTGGCCATGGCCCTTTCCGTGCGTCGCGACTACTACGGCCTTGTCGATAATATAAAAACGGAGCAACTCTATCCCAGTTGCCGCCTTTTATCCATTATCATCGGCCAGCCCATACCGCCGAATAAATCGATCACCGGGGCCAACGCTTTCGCCCACGAGTCGGGCATCCATCAGGACGGTATGATCAAGCACAGGGAGACTTATGAAATAATGACGCCGCAGTCCGTCGGCCGGACCAGCACGAATCTGGTCATCGGCAAGCATTCCGGCCGCAACGCCGTGCGCGGCAAATTCGAAAGCCTTGGCTATTCCCTGGATGATCAGCAACTCAACCAGATCTTCGACGCCGTCAAACAACTGGCCGACAGGAAAAAGCGCCTGCATGACGAGGATCTCATGGCCCTTGTCCAGCAGGAGATCTACCGCATACCGGATCGCCTGAAATTGCGGCACGTCAGCGTGCAGAGTTCGGACAGCGGCGGCGTGCCCCCGACCGCGGCCGTGCTTATGGACGTGGACGGCGAGGAAAAGAGCGGCGCCGGATTCGGCGTGGGCCCCATCGACGCCCTGTTCAATGTCATCTCGGATTTGGTCAACAGACAACCGGAGCTTGAGCAGTACGCTATCAACGCCGTGACCGGAGGCATGGACGCCCTGGGCGAAGTAACGGTGCGCCTGGCCGAAAACGGTCTGAACGCCGTGGGCCGCGGCAACCATCCGGACATCTTCGTAGCCAGCGCCCGGGCTTTTGTCGACGCTCTGAACAATCTGGCCAAACGCGAGGCCCAGGGCAGGCGCGTCCATTCCCAGGATTCCTGATATTTCGCAAACGGAATAGATTATGAAGCAAAATCTCACTTACAAAATCTTGCAAAGGCATACTTCCGACAAAATTACGGAGCCGGGGCAGATCGTTCAGTGCAAGGTCGACATGGTCCTGGCCAACGACATCACCGGCCCGCTGGCCATCCGCTCCTTCGAGGGTATGGGAGCCAAGAAAGTCTTCGACAAGGACAAAATCGCCCTGGTCATGGATCACTTCACGCCGCAAAAGGATATCGATTCGGCCAATCAGGTGCGAATCAGCCGCAAATTCGCCGAAGAGCAGAACCTGACGCATTATTACGAAGGCGGGGACAGCGGAGTGGAACATACGCTCCTGCCTGAGCTGGGTCTCGCCAATCCCGGAGATCTGATCGTGGGGGCGGACAGTCACACCTGCACTTACGGGGGCATTGGCGCCTTCGCCACCGGCATGGGCTCGACGGACATAGCCGCCGCCATGGCCCTGGGCGAAACCTGGCTGAAAGTTCCGCAAGTCATCCGCGTCATTTACGACGGCGAACTGGCCGACTTTGTGTCCGCCAAGGATCTCATGCTTACGCTCATCGGGATCATAGGCGTGGACGGCGCGCTTTATCAGGGTCTGGAATTTACCGGACCGGTCATCGACCGCCTGCCCATAGAGGGTCGGCTGACCATGGCCAACATGGCCATCGAGGCCGGCGCGAAAACGGGTATTTTCCCCATCGACGATCTGCTGCGCCAATGGCGAGCCGAAGAAGGGCTTTCGGCGGATCTGTATCTCGAGGCGGACAAGGACGCCGTTTACGCCCGCGACGTGGAAATCGACGCAACCGGTCTCGAGCCTGTCGTCGCCTGCCCCCATATCCCTTCCAATGTCAAGAAAATTTCCAGCCTGCCGCCAACGGAGATCCAGCAGGTCGTCATCGGCTCCTGCACAAACGGCCGCTATAGCGATCTCGAAGCCGCCGCTAAAGTTTTCAAAGGTCGCAAAGTAAAAAAAGGCGTCCGTTGCATAGTCCTGCCCTCCACTCCGAAAGTCTGGAAAAAGGCTCTTAAAAACGGGCTAATCGAAATTTTTATGGAGGCCGGTTGCATAGTGGGCCCGGCCACCTGCGGCCCCTGTCTCGGCGGCCATATGGGCATTCTGGGCGACGCCGAGCGGGCCGTGGCCACGACCAACCGCAATTTTAAGGGCCGTATGGGCAGCCTCGATTCCGAAATATACCTGGCCAGTCCCGTCTCGGCCGCCGCGAGCGCCGTCCTGGGCCGCGTAGCCTCCCCGGCCGAGCTTTAGGCCATATCCAGCGAATCGCAGTCCGGAGAAAGTATGAAAACGCAAGGAAAAACGCATAAGGTAGGCGATCACATTGACACCGACGCCATCATTCCGGCGCGGTTTCTCGTAACATCCGATCCCGCGAAGCTGGGCGCGAACTGCATGGCCGGCCTCGAGCCGGACTGGGTCAAGCGCGTAAACAAGGGCGATATTCTCGTGGCCGGTCGCAATTTTGGTTGCGGCTCGTCGCGGGAGCACGCGCCCATCGCGATTCTGGGGGCCGGTATTCCGGTCGTCGTCGGCCATAGCTTTGCCAGAATCTTTTACCGCAACGCGTTTAATATGGGTTTGCCTCTGCTGGAAATCGGCGACGAAGTCGATAAAATCGCCGACGGCGACAAACTGGAAATCGATCTGGAAAAGGGCTCGCTCCGCAATCTGACGAAGGATCTCGAAATCCCATTCCAGCCAATCCCCCCCACCATGCGGGAGATCCTCGACTGCGGCGGCCTGGTCGGCTATGTGGGCAAGCGCCTGTCCGGCGACAAATGATTTAGAGAAATACGGATAAATCCATGAACAAAACAATCTGTCTGCTTCCCGGGGACGGCATTGGGCCGGAAATTCTGGCCCAGGGCGTAGCTTGTATAAAAGCCGTCATCGAACGCTTTAATTGCGCCATCGACTTTTCGGAAGCCCTCATCGGCGGAGCGGCCATCGACGCCGGAGGAGATCCCCTTCCGCGAAAGACCATCGACGCCTGTCTGGCGGCCGACGCCGTTTACCTGGGCGCCGTCGGCGGTCCAAAATGGGACGGCCTGCCCATGGACAAACGGCCTGAAAAAGGCCTTCTGGGCATTCGCAAGGCTCTCGACCTTTTCGCCAATCTTCGTCCGGCCACGCTCTGGCCGGAACTGGCCAAAGCCTGCCTCCTGCGGCCGGATATAGCCGCGCGGGGACTGGATCTGGTCGTAGTTCGCGAGCTCACCGGCGATATCTACTTCGGCCAGCCGCGGGGCATCGAAGAGCGGGATGGCGTCCGGACGGGATTTAACACGATGATTTACGACGAGAATGAAATCGAACGAATCGCGAAAATCGCCTTCGATCTCGCCATGACGCGGCGCAAAATCGTCTGCTCCATCGATAAGAGCAATGTGCTGGAGGCCTCCCGTCTCTGGCGCGAAAAGGTGATCGAAGTCGCCCGGCGGTATCCAGAAGTTCGCCTGACGCATATGTACGTGGACAACGCCGCCATGCAGCTCGTTCGCGATCCCTCTCAATTCGATGTCATCCTCACCGGCAACATATTCGGTGACATCCTGTCCGACGAATCGGCGGCGATCACCGGCTCGCTCGGCATGTTGCCGTCGGCTTCGCTGGGCGAAAAAAATCCCGGCCTCTTCGAGCCCATCCACGGCTCCGCTCCGGATATAGCCGGTCAGGACAAGGCCAATCCTCTGGCGACCATTATCTCCGGAGCCATGCTTCTGGAGACGGGTCTGAAGATGCCGGCGGAAGCCGCGGCGATCCTGAAAGCCGTAAGCGAAACCCTGAAGGCCGGCTACCGTACGGCGGATATCATGGAAGACGGCAAAAAGCTCGTCGGTTGCCGGGAAATGGGCGCGGAAGTGGTTAAAAGAATAAAACAGGCCTGAAGCCATGAATGAGCGGATAAGGGGAAAATGCCCGCGGCTGTATTTTGTCGGCGTGGGCGGCCAGGGTACGCTTACAGCCACCCGGATTCTCGCCGAAGCCGCGTTGCTCGCCGGTCTGGAAGTCGTCTCCGGCGAGGTGCACGGCATGGCGCAACGGGGTGGCGTGGTCGAATCCTGCCTGTTGCTGGGCGGCTGGCGCTCGCCGCGCGTAGCCCCTGGCGAAGCCGATATTGTTCTGGGCTTCGAGCCGCTGGAAACATTGCGCGCGGCGCCGTATCTCGCGCCGGGCGGCGCGGTTTTTTCCAGCCTGGATCCCATCCCGCCTTTGAGCGTCTGTGTGGGCGACGAGGAATATCCCGACATAGAGGATATCATGGCAAAAGCGCATAAGAAGGCCGATTACAGCCATTTCATGTCCTGCAACGCGCTCGGCAAACAGGCCGGCTCGCAAAAATACGGCCCTACGGCCTTGCTGGGCGCCGTTTGCGCCTCCGGCCTGACACCCATATCCATCGAGTATCTGGGCCGGGCCATTTCGCAAGTCTTTCGCGGGAAAACCGCGGAGGCGAATCTCGCCGCCATGAAGCTGGGCGCGAAATCCGTGCCCTATCCGGTAAAGAATCTGTAAAAATCGGACTTAACAAGATTATCGGCGGGAATGATCCGGTCATTCCCGTTTTTTTTGGCTTAATCGCGCCTGAGTCCGGAAAAGTCGCCCCGCCTCCTAAATCCGGGTCGCGCCGTTTCTTTTATGAATAACTCGCGGGTATAAATAAATCCCGGCAAACTCAATTTTCCAGAGCGGCCTTTACTTTTCCCCTTCTTCCTCTTCGTCAAATTCCGGCGGGGGAATGGAGATAAAGCCGCGGGCCGCCGCCGGGATTGTCATCCGGAAAAACTGGGCGAGCATCATTCGCCGCCTGTCCGCCGCGACTAGGTAATCATTAAGGGCGAAGCTTACCTGAAACAGATCTCCCATTTTCTCGTCGCTGGCAAGGAGACGGACCGAAAATTCGCTCCAGCCGGGAACTTCTCCAGCCGCCTTCGCCGCGAGTTCTTCGAGCTCCTTTTGACGACCATGCTCGCTGGACGCGCGCAAGGTCATAAAACCGTATTTTTTCAGAATATAAACAATGTCTCACTCGTCATTCAGCGGAACGAAACCGCGCTGGACCATGTAGAGCGCGAGCCTTGTAAAGACGGCGTCGGCGAATTCGCTTATCGAATCGTTGAGCGACTCCTGAAACCGCGAAAACTCGATTCGAAGAATCAGCAGGCAATCTTTGTCCTCCGGATCTTCCGAATCTATCCGTCCCCATTCGATATTTTTCAGATAAAAATTGACCTGTCGTTTTATCGCCTTGACCGCTCCCATCGCGACTTTGGCGCTCCCGACCGCCGGGTCCCCAAACAGGGCGACGATATCCCATGCCATGCTTTTTCTCCTTCGCGTCCGCTCCGGCGCTTCCGATCAACGCGCGCTTTAAATGCGCCTATATTTTCCCTACACTGTCCGTATTTTTACGTAAGGCCGATTCTTAATCCCTCGCCGCCTCGAATCCGCCTTGCGCCCGAGTTGAAATTATATTATATTTAATATTCGCTGGTCGCTCCTCCGCGGGCGCCTGGAGGGACGTCATCGACGCGCGAGCGCGCGACGAGAAACCGGACGGGTAAGGAGGGATTTAAAACATGAAGTATTTAAAAATAGTCTGGGCTTTTGTTCCCTCATTCGCCCGGCTAGGCCTGATCTCGAAAATCAGCCTGACGATCTTTATCGGCGGCCTGTGCGCGGAGCTGTTTTACGCCAAAATCAATCAGGCTCTGCCGTTGCTGAAAGGCGCGCTGACATTTTCGCCCGCCAATTACGCGAAAGAATTAATCGCGAAGGATCACCTGAAGACGGCGGAGGAATATCTCAATTTTTACGCCTCCATTCCTGGCGTAAGCCTGGACAAAGAAACGCGGGAACTGCTGAATAAGGCTCATGATGGCAGAAGCGGACTATCCGGAATCTTGCGGCAGGGCAAACACGCCTGGCGGGGCGTCACGGGCGCGGAGAGCGACGAATTCGTAGCCCAGGCTACGGACATAGCCGTCGACTTTACCGGCGTCGGCGACGTCCGGGATCTCTACAGGGAATATAAAAATTATTCCGAAGGCAAGGATGTGGACAGCCTTTCCGCCGGACTGGCCGGTATTGGCCTTGCCATGACCCTCGGCGAGCTGGCGGGAACTATCGGCGCCGTTCCCACAGGCGGAGCCTCCGCCGGGCTAATCGCCCTCTGCGAGCCGGTGAAAAAACTCGCCCTGGGCGTCAAAAAAGCCCTGAAATACATGAACCCCAAATTAAAAAATGCGACCCATAAACTGTTCGGGCCGATCTTTAAAAAAATAGCGGACGCGCGTCTTTTCGAGCGTTTGCCAATAAATTTATCCTCCCTTCCCTCCGCGTCCTTTACGGACAAACTGGCCGATCTTGGCCGCGGAGCGATGAAAATGGCGGACATAAGTCAATGGAAAACCTATTTCAGGACAAATCTCGCGAAAATCGACGACATCGCCAAATTCGCCGCCGATAAGATGTCGTCCCTGGCCGACGTGGCAAAACTGGGAGTAAAAGATCCCGCCGCGGCCAGACTCATAGCCGAAACAGCTCCCACAGTTAAAAGAGCGTCCGGCCTCTCCAGAATGGCCCTTGAGCTGGGCGAAGCCGGCAAAAATATTTTCAGATTCGGCGGCAAAAACGCCGTCGCCGCCATGGAAACCCTGGGCAAGGCCGGCAAACTCTCCGTCAAAACCCTGAAAGAAGCCATGCGCTTTGGACCCGACGGACTTAAAGCCGTCGCCAAAGGTTGTTTCCGCGGACTCAACCGGATGATCGCCCTCATCCATAAATTCGCTCCCCTGCTCTGGCAATTCCTTTTTCTGGCCTTGCTGGCCAAAATTCCCCTGCTCCAGGCCCTTGGCTTCGAAGCCGCGGCCTTGGCGATCCTTTTTAAAACCTGGCGCCTGGATCGGCTCGCCGGGAAATTCCGGAGCGGGCAAGTCGCCTTAACAACGAAAACGCGCCGGTCTCCGGCTCATTCGCGGGCTAAAATATGTTGCTGACCATAACCTGCGCCGGTCCGGACGCGACCGATTTGAGCTGGCTTTTAAGCAAGCGTCCAGACCGTTTTCAATCTTTCGAGCTCTCCTTCGGTCGCGCTTATGTCTTTTTTCCGGACTATTCGCAGGAAAGAAGCGTCGTCAGCCTCTTGCTGGAAGTCGATGAAAAGGGGTTGAATGCGCTATGCGAAGCCCGCGACGGCGAATTTCAATTCGTCAACCCGGCCCGCTATTTGAGTTCCTCCCTGCTCTCCCAGGCCATCTCCCGCGCCTTTTCCTCCGCCATGCGCGGCGTCTGCGAGGAGCATCCGGCTCTTCCCGCAAAAAACCATGACTTCGTTGTAGAAATAGCGAATTTTTCCAACAGGCGCGGGCCGGATTTTCCCGGAAAAATTTTCGCGCCCATGGGCTGGGAGGCGAATTTCGTCAATCTCGCCAGGCCATTCGCCGAAAAGGCCGATCTCTTCGGCAATCTGACAATCCGCGCCCGGACTAAATTGAGCGACCTGCTCTCCCGCCTGTATATTTTGCTTCCCGTGTTCGATAGACGCTCCTTTTTCTGGATCGACGAGGAACGCTTGAAAAAATTCATCCGCTTCGGTCGCGGCTGGCTGGAAACTCATCCCGAAAAACGTCTGATCATCAACGAATACTTCCATCCCGCGCCGGAATTGCGATACCGCGCGCTCGAGGCTTTCGACGCGCTCGCGCAGCGCGAGGAGAGCAAAATTCCCTTGCGCGCCCTTCGCATGGAGGCCATAGGCCGCGTTCTGGCCGATAGCGACACTAAAACCGTCATCGATCTGGGTTGCGGCGAAGGCCCGCTGATCGACTTCCTGCGCGGTCAGGACCTATACTCTAAAGTCGCGGGCATGGACGCGTCGCCAAAAACCGTCGAAATCGCCGGTAAAAAACTTGGCGGGCGCAAGCATGAAATTTTCCAGGGCTCGGTCCTCTATCGAGACCGCCGCCTGACCGGCTTCGACGCCGCCGTCCTCTCGGAAGTCCTGGAGCATTTCGAGCCGGAGCGCGCGGATCTCGTCATGGAAAATATCCTGGGCTTCGCGAAACCGCGAATGCTCGTCGTAACAACGCCCAACAAGACTTACAACTCCGAATTTCCCTTCCTGGAAGAAGGCTGTATGCGCCATCCCGACCACAGACGCGAATTTGACGAGGCGGAGTTCGCGAGTTTTTGTCGCGCCTGGGCGGATAAATACGACTATGACCTCGAGCTGTCCCGCGTAGGCGACAGGGCGGGCGCGTCGGGATATCCGACTCTGATGGGAGTATTCCGCAAATGATCCTGGAACTGCCAGATTTCTGTCTTGTCCTGCTCATGGGCGCCTCCGGCTCCGGCAAGAGCCGCCTGGCCGCGAAAATCTTCGCGCCGGACGAAGTCCTCTCCGCCGACAATTTCCGGAAAATGATCGGCGGCGACGAAACGAATCAGTCCGTTACGGAGGATGCCTTCGACTGCCTTTACCGCGTCGCTCAAAAACGCGCGGATCGACGCAAACTGACGGTCATCGATGCCACAAACCTCAATAAATGGGCCAGGAAACAGGCTCTCGAGTTCGCCAAAGCCAACAATTGCTTCGCCTGTCTCGTAGCCCTGGGCACGCCCGAAGCGGAATGCCTGGCGAACAACGCCGCCCGCCCTGAAAAAAATTTCGCCGCCAAAGTGATAAAACGCCAATGCCGCGAATTTCCGGAAGCGCTAAAGGCCGCGAAAAAGGAAAACTTTCGCCGGGTTTATGTCCTCTCCCCAGCGGATGCGGCCGCCGCCGAAATTGTCCGTCGTCCGCTCTGGACCGACAAATCGTCCCTGCGCGGCCCATTCGATATCATCGGCGACATCCACGGCTGTTACGACGAGCTTTGCCAGCTCCTGCGCTCCCTGGGTTACGAAGTCGACGAAGCCGGTTTCGCGGCAAGCCATCCCGAAGGCAGGACGGCTGTCTTCCTGGGCGATCTCTGCGATCGCGGCCCAAACAGCATGGCCGTCTATCGCCTGGTCATGAACATGACCGCCGCGGGCCGGGCGCTCTGCGTTCCGGGCAACCATGACGACAAATTTTCTCGCTACCTTGAGGGAAAAAATATCCGGATAGGGCATGGTCTCGAGCTGACAATCGCGGAGCTGGAAAAAGAGGACGCCGCCTTCAAAAAAGATCTCAAGGACTTCCTGCGCTCCCTGGTGAGTCATTATCTTCTAGACGACGGCGCGCTCGTAGTCTGCCACGC
>CAMWPE010000047.1 GCA_947176055.1 uncultured Desulfovibrio sp. | reverse complement strand
CTTTTATATCGGCACCGAGGCGGACAAACTCCAGGCGGCCAGTGATGGCTTCGAAAATATCATCGCCGGCCTGAAAGAAAAACCTTTGCCCGCCGAAACCCTGAAGGCGGCCGCCAATCGTCTGGCCGGCGAATACGCGCGCGATTTGCAAAGTCTGTCCTCGCGCGCCGGGGAAGCGTCAACCGACGCTATTCTTGGCTATCCGCAATCTTTCCAGAAGGAACAGATCGATAAAACTTTTTCCATTACGCCGGAACAGTTGCGGGAAATCGTAGTCAGGTACCTGGTCGATCCTTACGACGTCTCCCTCAAGCCATAAGGCGATTCCAGCGCACTCCTAACGGGTCGCGCGAAAGGCGACGGGAGCCATGTTTATTTATTGAGATTTTCAGGACTTTTATTGATAAATGTTGTATAAAAGATAAAACGCCGCCGGTTTCCGGCCTTGGCGGGCGCATGACCGGCGCGTTCCCGTCGTTAAAAAGTTAACATCTTTGCTCGCGGAAATTTATGTACAAGCGCAGTGTCAATATCTGTCTGATTGATTGTCCGTCACGTTTCCTCAATATTATCGGGAGCGCGCCCATTCCGGACGATTTCGGGCAAAATACCATCGCGGAAAATTCCCTCTCCGCCATGCGGGAAAAGCCGGATTTGTTGATCGTAAGTCGTAAAATATTCGATGAGCAGCCGGATGATTTGCGGAAACTTTCGCAAAATTCGGCAATTATACTTTTGTCCGCCGAAGAGTTCGGGGACGCGGAGGATCTCTCCTTTTTGTCCGATATCTGGCGACCGGACATGCCTGATCAGGAAATAGCGTTCAGATTTGGCAAGCAGCGCGCCAATTGGATCCGCGAGCAGGAACTCTGGGAAAAGTCCCATTTTCTCGATACTCTCCTTTCGACCAGTCCGAACTTAATCTGGTACAAGCGCGAAGACGGCGTTCATACTCTGGTGAACGATAGTTTTTGTCGCGCTGTAAACAAGCCGAAAGACGACGTTCAGGGCAAAAGGCACGCGTATATCTGGAATGTGGAAGAGGACGATCCAGCTTGTATCGAATCCGAAAGGAAGGTCATGGACACTGGGCAGGTGCACGTGGCCGACGAGGAAATCGTGACGGGCAACGGACCCAGATTGCTAAAAACCTACAAGGCGCCTATCAGGGAACGCGACGGTTCCATAGCCGGCACGATGGGCATAGCGGTGGACGTAACCAGGGAGCGCGACTATTACGACAGGCTGGTGCGCGATAGCGAGGCGCTGGAATCCATTTTTACAAATATGGATTGCGGCGTTATCACTCATACTTTGGATGGCGAAAAAATTGTGAGCGTAAACCGCGCGGCGCTTCGCCTGCTGGGCTACGATTCGCAGGATGACGTGCAGGCCGACGGCTTTAATATGATCGCCGGATCGGTTTACGCCGAGGATCAGTCGCGCTTGCGAAAGGCCATCGCCCAATTAAGCAAGGAAGGGGAGAGCGTAAATTACGAGTACAGGGTCTGCCATCCGGACGGCAAAATTTATTATGTGATGGGCAACGCCAAGCTCATTGAAAAGGATGGCGAGCTGATCTGCCAGCGATTCATGATGGACTGCACGTCGCAGAAACTGGCGGAAGAAAAAGAACTGATGGAAAAGGAGAAACGGCAACAGGAGTTAATCAGGGCTTTAAGCGTCGATTACGGAGTGGTGTTCGTCGAAGACTCCATGACGGGCGACGGATCAGTTCTGCAGATGAACAATGTCTCCGAAGCCGGAATGAAGGAGATTTTTTCCCAGCGCAAATCCCTGAAAGAGCGCATTCGCGACTATATTGACATTTGCGTCCATCCCGAAGACAGGGACAACCTGCGAAAGGCTATGGAACCGGAATTTTTGCGGGAAAAACTGGCCACACAGAAAATTTTTTATATAAATTATCGCGTCCTGGATGGGGATGAGGTAATTCACTATCAGATGAAGGCTGCTTTGGCCGGCGATCCAAATGACAATCATGGAATCGTAATAGGTTTGCAGAGCATTAATTCGCGGGTGCGACAGGAGATCGAGCAGAAAAACCGGCTCGCCGCCGCGCTCAAGGCCGCGAGGAAAGCCAGCACGGCCAAGAGCATCTTCCTTTCCAATATGTCGCACGACATCCGCACGCCGATGAACGCCGTTATTGGTTACACGTCGCTCGCTCTTGCCCATCTTCAGGGCGACGGTCCCATCCGCGATTATCTGGAAAAGATTCTGACCTCAGGCGGTCATCTCATCAGCTTGATCAATAATATCCTGGATATGAGCCATATCGAGAGCGGCAAGATTCAGCTGGACGAGAAAGCGCAGGATCTGTCCTCTATCCTGCGCGAACTATGGAACATAGTTTATCCGACGGCGCAGGCCAAGGATCAAATCCTGGAATTTAATGTGGATCACGTAAAGGACACGGTGATCCTGTGCGACAAGCTCCGTCTTAATCAGCTCCTATTAAACCTGTTGAGCAATTCCGTAAAATATACGCCGAATGGCGGCAGGATAGAATTGTCCGTCGAAGAGTTTCCGGGAGCGGACGTAGACTCGAGAATGTATGAATTTCACGTGCGGGACAACGGCATAGGCATGTCCGAAGAGTTTTTAACCCGCATATTCGAGCCGTTCGAGCGGGCGCAGACCACGACCATCGCCGGGATTCAGGGCACGGGACTGGGCATGGCCATTACCCGCAGCATCGGGGAGATGATGGGCGGCAAGATCGAAGTCCGGAGCAAGCTTGGCGAAGGAACCGAATTCATTTTCCGCGTCAGCCTGAAAATAGCCGAAGCGGACGATCTGCTGACAAAAGAGCAAAGGGAGACAGACGAAGCGGATGCCGATCCGCAAAAAACGGCCGAGCCATACCAGGGTTCGATCCTGCTTACCGAGGACAATCCCATGAATCAGGAAATAGCTTGCGAATTTCTCAAAGGCGCGGGCTATCATGTCGACATAGCCAATAACGGCCGCGAGGCGGTGGACAAGTTGTTGACCGCCAATCCGGGCCAATACGACGTAGTGCTCATGGATGTGCAAATGCCGATAATGGACGGTTATGACGCTACGGAGCTGATTCGCGCCCTCCCGGACGCTCAACTCGCGCAAATTCCCATTATCGCCATGACGGCGAATTCCTTTGAGGAAGACAGGCAAGAAGCCCTGCGTCGGGGAATGAACGCGCACATAGCCAAGCCTATAGATTTCAAGGCTCTTTTTAATAAACTCGATGAGATATTGAAAATATAGACTAGCGAAAAAAATCGCGCCCGCGATAGCGGGCGTTTTTTTATTCCGGAGGCGCGGCCTCATAGCCACTTCATTATGAATGTACTCTTTCGAGGCGCCAACGTCTTACGATAATTCCGCGGGCGCTATAGCTGTCAAAGCCGCCGGAGGGGGTTTGGCAATTTCGTTTCCCCCGCCAGGCAACGCGCGAGCAACCTAATTTTTCAAACTGTGAATGGGAGCGGGGATGCGGCCGCCCAGATTGATAAACGCTTCCGCGTTGCCTTTTGGAGTGGCCATTACGGCCGCTTTGCCTAGCAAACCCCCGAAAGACACGATGTCGCCGGCTTTTTTCCCCGGAGCAGGGATTAGCCGGACGGCGGTCGTCTTGTGATTAATTACGCCGATGGCCATTTCGTCCGCAATGATGGCGGCGATGGTCGAGGAGGGCGTATCGCCCGGGATGGCGATCATGTCGAGGCCTACGGAGCAGACGCTGGTCATCGCCTCCAGTTTTTCGATGGTGAGCAAACCCGCCGCCGCGGCTGCCTCGATGCTCGAATCTTCCGAAACGGGAATGAAGGCTCCGGACAGGCCGCCGACGGATGACGCGGCGAAGGCTCCGCCCTTTTTTACGGCGTCGTTCAGCATGGCGAGGACGGCTGTGCTGCCAGGCGCGCCGATGCTGGACAAGCCCAGGCTCTGGAAAATTTCCCCTACCGAATCGCCCACCGCCGGAGTGGGAGCGAGGGAAAGATCGGCGACGCCGAATGGGATTCCCAGCTTTTCGGCCACTTCCGAGCCGATCATCTCGCCCACCCGGGTAACTTTATAAGCGGTCTTTTTTATAACTTCGGCGATATCCAGGAGCGTGAGGGAGCGACCTGAAGCGCGCCCCTTTTCCAGGGCGCGATCAATGGCTTTTCGCACCACGCCCGGGCCGGACACGCCCACGTTTATCACGGCGTCAGGCTCGCCTACGCCAAGATAGGCGCCGGCCATGAAAGGAACGTCCTGGGGGATGTTGGCGAAGACAACGAGTTTGGCGCAACCTACGCCATCTGGAGTTTTCGCGGCGACGTCGAGGATCCGCTGCCCCATGACGGCGACCGCGTCCATATTAATACCCGCGCGGGACGACGCGACATTTATGGAAGAGCAGACCCTGGAGGTCTCCGCCAGAGCGTCCGGCAAGGAATCGATAAGCGCGCGGTCGCCCTTCGAAAAGCCTTTCTCCACAAGAGCCGAAAAACCGCCGAGAAAATCCACGCGGGCTTCTTCCGCGGCTTCGTCCAGAGCCTTGCAGATCTTGACCATTAATCCGGCGCCAAAAGGTCCGGCGACGACGGCCACGGGGCTTACGCTAATCCTTTTGTTTACGACCGGAATGCCGTACCTGTCCGCGATCTCTTCGCAGACAGGCACGAGACGCGCCGAGTAGCGGGCCAGTTTCGCTCGGATGTTGTCCATGAACAAATCGGGATCGTGGCTTACGCAATCAAAAAGGCTGACCCCCAGGGTTACCGTCCGCACGTCAAGATGCTCGTTGCGGAGCATATTAAGTGTGCTGACGACTTCTCTTTCCGAAAGCATGCCTACTTGCCGCTCCAGTTTTGCATGTGGATGTTTTCCTGTTTAAATCTGTCCGGCGCGGTTTTGTCGGCCGCATCCTGGGGATGACCTATGACGATGAGCCCCATGGGGACGACGGAGGCGGGCAACCCTAAAAGATCCCTGTAGCCTTTCACGCGGTCTTCGTGGGGATAAATACCGGTGAAAACCGACCCCAGACCCAGGGCGTGGGCGGCGAGCATGATATTTTGCGAGGCCATCCCTATATCCAGCACGCACATCTCGCGTTCTTTAACCTTGTCGTTATTGAGGCATACCAGGATGCCCAGCGGCGCGGAAGCGGCGAATCTGGCGTATTTGTTGGACGCGGCGATTTTTTCGAGAGTGTCGGAATCTGTTATCACCACGAAATCCCAGGGTTGCTCGTTGACCGCGCTGGGAGCGGCCATGGCGCATTGCAACAATATCTGGATATCCTGTTCGGAGACCGGTTCGATGTTGAACGAACGGACGCTGCGGCGCGTCAGGATGTTATTTATAACCGTTTCGGCCGCGTTGTCCGGAGCCGCGTTGGCTACGGCGGGAGCGGCGCAAACCGCGCACGCGCCGCCGGCCGCGGCCTTGATCAAGGTTCTGCGAGCGTTGTCCATTTTTTTCTCTCCTGTGGTTGGAGTCGCGTCCGCCTGGAGCGGGTTAAATGGCGTCGAGCCTGTGTATAGCCTCGAAAATTTTCCTGTGTTGCACGCTTACCCGCAAATTAAGCTTGGTCGCTTCGTTATTTAGCTCGCGGCGCAGTCGTCCCAGGTCGACGCTTTCCGGAACCATGGCCTCGAAGACGAAGAGGGCGGAGCCTTCTTCCTGACCGTCCAGGATGGCCGTGAGATTTTCGATATTTACATCGTGCCGCGCGAAAACGCGGCTCAGCGCTCCAATAAGACCCGGGCCGTCCGGGCCGTCCACTGTGACCACGAAAGGCTCGCATTTCAGATTCTCGCCCCATTTACCGCTTATGGCGGGGCGGGCGATGACGGACAGGTCGACATTCTCGCGGGCAAAAGCGTCCGAAAGATATTTTTTCAGATATTCCGCGTCGCGGTCGTCCGGAGCGTCGACTACGAAAATCGCCGCGAATTCGCCGTTCAGCATGGTCTGGGACATGGCCTCTATATTGCAACCCAGCTCGCCGAACAGCCTACTGATAATCGCCACAATGCCGGGACAGTCCCTGCCAAGAAAAGAAGCGGTCAGTTTGCGCATCGCTTTTATTTGTCGGGATTCCAGATGTAGGGAATATCGGGCGTGTCGGCGGGAGCGCGCTGGCATTCCGCCGGATCATGCGGCCTGTCGGGACAATTGCAGACAAGGGCGGGCTGGGCGCTGGCGCAACGGAATCCGTACCAGATCCCTGGCGGGATAACGAGCATGTTGTAATCGCCGGGGCGCCCGAGATCGAGAACGTCCAGGACGCGCAGGGTAGGGGAGGCGGCGCGCATATCGTAAAGGGCGATCCGGATCTGGCCGCAAGGCACGGCCAGCCTTTGCGTCTGTTCCGTATGCATTTTCCAGGCCTTGACCTGATCCGGCAAAATTTCGGAAAAATACACTTCGCCGATTCCTTCGGGGAACTTGGGCTGGATTGGCGCATCCGGTCGCAACATCCGCATGACGTCGCCGCCGGGCGCGGAGATGACCGCCAGGGAGAAGAGCTCGACATCCTTGATCAGGGGAAGACGAATTTTGCTGTTATCCATAATTTCTCCGGTTTTAAATCCCGGCCCAGAGGATGCCCCGCTCCCTGGCCCTGTTTTCGTAGCGCTCAATCTGTCGGAAGGTAAATTCGCGCGTATCGCCTTTTTTTTGATAATAACGCGCGTACCATTCCGCCGTGTAGTCCAGAGTTTCTTCAAAATTCAGGGCGGCTTTCCAGTCCAGCTCCGCGAGAGCGCGATCGCAACAGAGTTTTAACAAGCCGCTCTCTTTTTTTTCTTTACGCTCTTTTTCTTCCGTCGTCCACGCGAAGCCCGGCCAACGCCGGACAAGGCCGTCCGCCAGTTCTCCGGTAGTGTAAACCGCGTCGGCCGGAGGGCCAAAGTTATAGGATCGTCCGCGGGGGTCATAGCCGTTGGCGCCGAGATTCGCGTCCAGAAGCCGGGCTCCCAGCCAGAGATAACCGGAAAGAGGCTCGAGGACGCATTGCCAGGGCCGCGTGGCGCGAGGATTGCGGATTAACGCGGGCTCGCCCCGGGCCCAGGCCCTGGCGCAATCCGGAACAATCCGGTCTTTGGCCCAGTCGCCGCCGCCGATAACGTTTCCGGCGCGCGCGGTCGCGCAGGCGGGGCCGTCGCGGAAAAAACTCTGAAAATAGCAATGGGAAATTATTTCGGCGCAGGCTTTGGACGCTGAATAGGGATCCGCTCCTCCCAGCGGATCAATTTCGCGATAACCGTAAACCCATTCGTCGTTGCGATAACATTTGTCCGATGTGATCACGACCGCGGCGCGGACGGAGGGAACGCGCCGGATCGCCTCCAGGATATTCATTACGCCCATGGCGTTGGTTTCGATAGTGACCGTTGGCTCGTCGTAGGACTCGCGAACCAGGGCTTGCGCGGCCAGATGAAAGACTATGTCCGGAGCCGCGGCGGTCAGCTCCCGGGTTAAGGCCGCGGCGTCGCGAACGTCGCCGGGATAAGCCCGGATAAGCTCGCCCAGGCCGATAACTTCGAAATTGGCGGGGCTGCCGGGGGGCCCGTTGGAGAAACCGGTTACGGACGCGCCCAGCTTCAATAACCAGGCGCAAAGCCAGGATCCCTTGAAGCCGGTTTCGCCGGTGACGAAAACTTTTTTGCCTTTATAAATATCGCCGAACACGTCTTCTCTCCAGCGCTTGCCGCGGCTATTGAATCGCTTTCCAAAATTTTTCAGCCCAATCGGGATCGCGATCAAACGGATAAGGCCGGGATCCATCGATAAGGTATAAATAATCGATATCATCCCGGATTAATTTTAAATTACGGCGGCTTTTGTCAAATCTCCGTTTAATTATCGCTTGCGGTATGGAATGCCCTCCGGCCATGGCGCGGCGTTCGACCCTCAATATAGATTCTTCCGCGGAATTAAGAGCGATATAAATCAGGATAACAGCGTAGCCGAGTTCCCGCGCGCGCCGGATTATCCGGCCGTCAAAGTTTGAAGTTAATGTCGACTCTTTTATGAATGAAACGCCTCGCGCGAGATAATCCTTAATCAGACGCGACGCGATTTTTCCCGCCGCTATCTCCGATATTCCTTGCGAACTATACAGGTCGGGATCAACTATAGGCAAATTGAGCGTCGAGAGGACAGCCCTGGCAAAAGTCGACTTGCCGGCGCCATTCGGGCCGCAAACGCAAATCAGATACCTGTCCATCCCGCTCCCATGACAAGTTTATGATTTTCCAGGTTTTCGGCGAATGAAATATCGAGGCGGGCCGGCAAGATTGTGCCATCCTTGTACCGGAAAACATATCGGCCTGTTTCGTCGGTATAATTTAATGGCACACCGCATTCCAGTTCGCGCCCGAGCGCGCCGGGATGATTTTTTTTCGCGATTTCCAGAAGACAATCCGGATCAAAATTTTTCATATCCATGACAATTCCCTTTTCGGGCGCGTTGATCCCGAAGCCTCGCGCGTCGCGGCTTTTAGGTCCAGAACGCTTCGCCCCTGTCCCAGAGTTCGTTAAGTCTCAAGGAGTCGCGCAACGTGTCCATGCATTGCCATTGCCCCGGATGCGGATACATGGAAAGCTGTCCCTCCCGCGCCAGAGCTTGCAGGGGCTCCCGCTCGAGATCGCAATTTTCGTCTTCCGAAAGATAATCCAGAAATTTTTTTTCAAAGACAAAAAAGCCGCAATTTATATATTCGTCCAGGATGGGTTTTTCTTCCCAGGAGAGAATTCTGCCCTGGTCGTCCGCGCGCACGGTTCCGAATCGCGAAGGCATGCGGACGCCGGTAAAAGTGCCGATTGAGCCTGATTTGAGATGAAAATCCAGCAATTTATTTAAATCGATATCCGCGAGTCCGTCGCCGTAGGTTACCATGAACCGGTCGCCCTTTACGTATTTGGCAGCGCGCTTGAGCCTGCCTCCCTTTAGCGTGTTCTCGCCGGTGTCGCAAAGCGTGACCGTCCAGTCTTCCATATGACTGTGATGGAGGGTTAAATCTCCGCTCTTGAGGTTCACGGTGAAATCCGAATTGAGCGACTGATAATCGCGAAAATAGCTCTTGATCATCTCGCCCTTGTAACCAAGAGGCAATATAAAATCCCGGAATCCAAAGCGGGAATAAATGGACATGATATGCCAGAGGATTGGACGACCGCCAATCTCGACCATGGGTTTGGGCTTGATCACCGTCTCTTCGCGCAGACGAGTCCCCTTGCCCCCGCACATTATTATCGTTTCCATACTGTTTTCCGGATTTTAGCGCCCGGCCGTTATCCAACGCGCTTATAAAATAGCCTCGCCCTCTCGCGACGGGCGAATGCCCGCGAAATTATCCCTTAAAGTCAGGCGAACGCCATAAATTAGCCAGCGCGACTTTATGAGAAGCCGTTCCGGCGGGTCGCGCGTTGCCGTTCCGTTATGGCGAGAGTCCGGGCGCGGCGCCAGTTTTGGGCAAGATTATGACGCGCCGGGCGACCGCGGCTTATTTTCATTTTCCCCGCGCCGGGGTATAAGAATTACACGCCGCCGGGGCTTTTTCAATCATTTAATAAATGAAGGCTCCGCGGTTTTACAAGTCGCTCTTTTAAAAGTATAATTTAAAATTCGCCCCGGCGCCGCCGGAACGAGTCAGGCTCTAACCCAACACGGAGGAAATATGGCAGCTACAGTTTATCTGGCAAAACTGCATACCCGGACGGAATCTGGCAACAAGGGAGAGAAAATTGACCGTCTGTGCGACGCGCTCAATCTGGACGAGATCGTTCAGAAAAAAGAACCCTGCGGGATCAAGCTGCATTTTGGCGAATACGGCAACGACACGCATCTCAATCCGGCCTTTATCCGGCGCATAGTGGAGAAAGTCCGCGGCGCGGGAGCGAAACCCTTCCTTACGGACACCTGCACGCTGTATTCGGGTATGCGGCACAACGCGGTCGATCATCTCAATGTTGCCTATATGCATGGTTATTCCCCCGCCACGGTCGCCGCTCCCATTATTATAGGCGACGGCCTCTTTGGCTATAACGATATCCCCGTGACGATCAACAAAAAGCATTTTACCGAAGTCTATGTGGCCGACGCCGCGCGCCGCGCGCCCGCGCTCGTGGTCGCCTCCCATTTCAAGGGACACGAAATGGCCGGATTCGGCGGAGCTATCAAAAACCTCGCCATGGGCGGAGCCAGCGTGCGCGGCAAACGCGAGCAACATAAAACCCATGTCATTATCGATACGGAGAAGTGCATTGGATGCGGCCGTTGCGTCAAGGTCTGTCCGCAGAGCGCCCTTTCCCTGATCGACGGTAAAAGCCATGTCGATATCTCCAAATGCATAGGCTGTTTTGAATGTATAACCGTGTGTCCGGTCAGGCCGGAGAAAGCCATCAGTATCGACTGGGCCACGGAGATGTTGCCCTTTATCGAAAGAACGACGGAATACGCGCTGGGCGTCGTTCAGGGCAGGGAACAGAATATTTGTTATATAAACTTCGTCATGAGCGTCACGCCGGACTGCGATTGCGTGGGCTGGAGCGATCTGCCCATGGTCGCTGATCTCGGTATCCTGGCCAGCCGCGATCCCGTGGCCATCGATCAGGCCTCCTATGATCTCGTCAATCAGGCGGAGCCGCTGGATCCCCAGCTTGCCGGAGCGCCCGACAAATTCAAGGCCCGCTGGCCCAATACCCACGGCGAAAGGCAGTTGAGCTACGGAGAGGAAATTGGTCTGGGAACCAGGGAATACGAGCTCAAACACATCTAACCCATAACCGGGTCTCCTTTGCTACAGAGCCGTCGCCGGGCGCGACGGCTTGAATTTTTTTAGTTTCCGTCTCATAAAAAGCCATGTCCGCGAGCGTAATCCTACTGGTTCTCGGCGCCGCGCTTTTGCACGCGACTTGGAATATCATTGTCAAAGGCGGATCGGACAAGCTGTTCGAAACCGCTATGAACGCTCTGGGCGGCGGTCTCGGGGCCATGTTGATCCTGCCCTTCGTCCCTTTGCCCGCGCTTCGTTGCGTCCCCCTGCTTTGCCTGTCCTGTCTTTGTCATCTGGCCTACTACCTCTCCATGGCCCAGGCGTACAAGACGACGGATCTGACCCTGGGCTACACTCTCATGCGCGGAACTGCTCCCATGCTCACGGCTTTCGCGCTGGGCATTCTCGGAACGCCCCCGGGCTCCGTCGCCTGGGGCGGCATCCTTCTGCTCTGTTCCGGTATTTTCGCGCTGGCCCTGCAGGAAAAAATGAACGGAGGGGGCAATTTGCGCGGCGTTCTCTATTCCTTGCGAACGTCTTTCGTCATTATGGGCTATACCCTGGCCGACGGTTTCGGAGCGCGGCTGTCCGGCGACAGCGTGTCCTATACCTGCTGGATATTCTTCCTGAATATTTTTCCCCTGCATATTTATGTCCTGATCAGCCGCGGTCGCGAATATCTCGCGTACCTCAAAAAGAGAGGCGTCGTCGGCGTGTCCGGCGGCCTCTGCGGTCTGGGCTCGTATGGCATAGCCATCTGGGCCATGACTGTCGCGCCCATAGCCCTGGTAGCCGCGTTGCGCGAAACTTCGGTGATCTTCGGCATGATAATGGCCGTGCTCTTCCTGGGCGAGAAGCTGACGCCGCTTCGCGTCCTTGCTATTCTGCTCGTCATGGCCGGAGCGATGATCGTCCGCCTTGGCTGAGGCGCAAGTCTTTGTAGCTATTGGAAATCTTCGCGTCGACGCTGGACATGGCGGCGAAAATATGTCATAGCTTAAGCATCGATCCTCATTGCCTGACCGGGCGTCTTTTTTTGACCTTCCGGTTCCGGGTCTTTCAAGCGCGCAAGGCGAAGTTATGTTCAGCGAAGATAGTCTGGTCGTGTATCCAACCCAGGGAGTAGGGAAGATTGAGCGGATAGATCACAAGGATATTGGGGGAGCGGTTTGCGATTTTTATATTGTCCGGGTCAGGGCAAACAACATTACGCTCATGGTGCCGGTGCATAACGCGACCAGCGTCGGTCTCCGCGCCCTGGTCGGGGAGCCGGAAGCGCGCCGCATCCTCGATGATTTGCAAGCCGATATCGATCGCTCCGTCTTTATCGGGCAGAACTGGAACAGACGTTTCCGGGAATATTCCGAGCGTCTGAAAAGTCCGGATTTATCCGTGGTGGCGGAAGTCCTGCGGGAGTTGCTTCTCATTGGCCGGGCGAAGGAGCTGTCATTTGGCGAGCGAAGGTTGCTCGAGCAGGCCATGAATCTGGTCTGCGGCGAGATTTCCGAAGCCCTGGATTTGCCCGCGGAGGAACTCAAGGATCGCTTGCTGTCCCTATACGCTTTTGTTCCTCTGGAGGAAGAGGGTCAGCCCGCCTGATTCGCGCTTCGTTGAGGCGGAGATTTAATTTTTTTCTTGCCTTATTTTGCTATTTTCTCTACCTTTAGGCGCGTCGCGGCCGGGGCGACCGGCGTCCCAGCGCGCCGCGAGCGGGCCGCGTCCGTCTTTTTTATAAAAATTCTTTTCAAATCCGTCCGCGTTTCGCGAGTTAGCAAGCCTGTCCGATCGTCAAGACCAGTCCTATAGCCATGACGTTTTAGCATATTCGAAAAAAATTATAAGCGATTAATATTTTTAGCGACAGGCCTCTCCCATCGGCGTCCTCTTGTTTCCCGCGGT
>CAMWPE010000046.1 GCA_947176055.1 uncultured Desulfovibrio sp. | reverse complement strand
CGACATCATTGCGGGGACTGCCCGAAGCTCTCGACGGATTCGTTCCGGAGCGCGACCGCAAAACCCATTATATGCGCGCGCTTCCAGCCGGACTGGCGGTTCACTGGGCTTCCGGCAACGTGCCTTTTTTATCCCTCCTCGTCCTTGTTCAAAGTCTGGTCGCTAAAAATCTGAATATAATTAAAACGGCTGGAAATAATTTCGATCTCCTCCGCGGTCTGCTCTCAAAATTCGAGGGGCGCGAATACGCGAGCGCCAGCGGAAGTATTAAAGGCTCCGATCTGTTAAAAACTCTGGCCCTCGTCCATTATCCGCATAATAATCGCGTCGCCGCCGAAGTTCTATCCAAAGTCGCCGACGTCCGCGTCGCGTGGGGAGGCAGGGAAGCCATAGACGCGATTTGCTCCTTGCCGTCGCGCGCGTCTTGCGTCGATATTGTCTTTGGGCCAAAACTTTCTTTTATGGTCATAGCCCGGGACGCGCTAAAGGACGAAGCGAGCGTTCGAAAGGCGTTGCGTCGGGCGGCTACGGACGTAAGCTCCTTTGATCAGGCCGCGTGCTCGTCGCCTCATACTATCTTTGTCGAAAAAGGCGGCTTTATTTCGCCGGAAGAATTCGCGAGGCGATTGGCCGACGCCATGCAAATCGCTCTTTCGAGAGTGCCTCCCTTCGAGGAGAGCGAAGCGCAAAAAGCCGCGGTGGAGACGGCGCGCGCTACGGGAGCCTATATGGGCCAATGCTGGCATAGCGACGGACCAGGCTGGACGGTAATATATGACGAGGAGAGCGGTCTCGCGAAGCCCGTATATTCGCGGGTAATTACCGTTCGACCAATCGGGGATATAATGGAAGCGGCGGCGTTTTGCTCCGCCGACATCCAGACTGTCGGTCTGGCAGGGGAGGGCGAAAGGAGAGTTCGCTTCGCCGAAGCCGCCGCCAGGAATGGAGCGATGCGTTTTCCGGAAATCGGCTCGATGACAGGCTTTGATAATCCCTGGGACGGAGTTTATGTAATGGATCGCTTCGTTCGGTGGGTAAGTCTGGGCGGAGCGGCCAGCGCGATAGCCAAATAATTAATTTTGACATCGGCGCGGACTTCTTACCAGACGCGTTTAACCGTTTTTCTTGTCCAGATCGCGGAGCAATAATTTTATCCTATTTAGCTGATTGGTCTCGCTCGCGGCGGGATCGTAATCCAGCGCGGCGACGGAGACGGATGGATACAGGTTTTTTAATCGTCTGATTATACCTTTCGCGGCTATGTGGTTCGGAAGACAGCCGAAGGGCTGGAGCGAAAGAATCGCCGCCGCTCCGTTTTTGATCATCTTTACCATTTCGGCGCCGAGGAGCCAGCCTTCGCCCGCCTGTTGACCCGGGGAGATTACCGATGACGCGTCCGCGAGGATCCGGGAAAATTTTGCGGGCGTAGAAAAACGGGAAGAGCGGGAAAAGACGAAGCGCATGAATCCGCGCGTCAGCTCAAGATAGGCTATTCCCGCTTTGGCTTTCAACCAGTCCTTGAACGAGCCGTCAAGTTTTTCGTAATCGAACACTTCCCGATATAAACAGTACATCATGAAATCCATGATGTCGGTCGGCGCGACTTCCGCCCCTTCGGCTTCTATAAGCGCCATCGCTCCGTTATTGGCGAAAGGATGATATTTTAATAGTATTTCGCCTACCAGACCGACTCTTGGGCGCCGTTTTTCCACGACGATGGGGAACCGATCAAATTCACGGATCATTCTCCATATATTTTTATTAAACGTGGCGCTATCCCCGGCCTCAATATTTTTCGCCGCTTCCGATGTCCATTTTTTTATAGCGTATTCCAGCTCTTCCCGCTCTTCCGCGTAAGGTCTGAGACGGCAAACAATCCGGTTGATCGCGTCGCCGTAATGTCCGGCCATTATCAATCGGCGAACAAGACCAGAGTCCATCCGGATTCCCGGTCCATGCAGGGTTGTCCTGAAACCGGCGATTGGTATTGGGAGTCCCGCGTCGTCCAAAGCCTTGCGCAACAAAGCGGCGTAATTTGTCGCCCGGCATATTCCTCCCGTCTGCGAGAGGACAAGGGCGATGTTATTTTTATCGTATTTTCCCGATTTAATAGCGTTCAATAGCTGGCCGACCAGAAGTATGGCCGGATAACACGCGTCGTTGTTGACGTATTTCATTCCAGTTTCGATATCCGCGGGACCGGTTTCCCGAAGCAGCTCCACATTATAGCCGCCGGGGCCGAAAATGCTTTCGGCGAATTGAAAATGCGCCGGAGACATTTGCGGGATAAGGAATTTGCGATTTTTTCGCGAAATAATACCGGCATCCGGGGGAAGAGGAGGCGTTTTCGCGCGCGGGCGATTTTTGGCGATATCCATTGACGCCAGAAGGGAACGAACGCGGATTCGCGCCTGGCCAAGATTAATTCCTTCGTCGATTTTTATTTGCGCGTATAATCCGCCGCTTTCGCGGACTATTTCCTCCGTTTGATCAGCTACGATCGCGTCCAGACCGCATCCAAATGAAACGAGCTGGATTATAGCGACGTTAGGAAATTGAGCGGGTAGACCGGCGCATCGGTATAAAAGGGAGTGATAGGCCCATTGATTCACCGCGCGAAGTTTGACAGGTTCCGGACCCATCCAGGCTACGGAGTCGGCGGTGAGGACGGCCGCGCCGCAGGAGCAAATTAACTCCGCCACTCCGCCGCAGATCTCCGGATCAATATGATAAGGATGGCCAGCGAGAATAATAACAGGCTCACCCGCCGATTCTCGCAGAATTTTTTCTCCTTCCAGGCGCGACTCCCGACGGAAATTCTCCATCGCGGCGAACGCGGCGCCCGTAGCCCTCTCCAGCTCCGGCGACGGAATATCTTTGAAAAAACGCGTCCGCGCTAGCCGCTTCGGGAGAAATTCGCGGTTCAAAGGCAAAAAATCGTTTATAAATTCAATATCCCCACTGTTCAGTTCGGGAATATTCGCCGCTGCTAGCTCCGGATAACCGGTAACCACCGGACAATTGTATAAACCGTCGCGAAAATCCGCGTCCGCCTGCTCCCTTCTAATGGCAGGGTAAAAAATAGCGTTGACACCGCGCTTAAGCAGGGCGCGGATATGGCCGTGGACAAGTTTCGCGGGGTAACAGACAGTCTGGGACGGGATGGTGTCTCCTCCAAGCAGATAGAGTTCTCGCGACGACGGAGGGGAAACAACGACTTCGAAGCCCAGATACTCCAGCAAGGCGCGCCAGAAAGGAAAGTTTTCATAAATATTCAACGCGCGGGGTATGCCTATCGCGCCCCTTCGAGGCGGAGACGCGGTTTCGGAAGGAGCGAAAAGTTTTTCGTATTTCCAGGCGAAAAGATTTGGACGAGCGGCCGATCTTTTTGCGAGCGGTCGCTCGCAACGGTTTCCGGAAATATAGATCCTGTCGTTGGAAAATTTGGCTACGGAGAGATAGCACGCGTTGCCGCAACCGCCGCAACGGCGGTTTTTTGAGGCTACGCGAAAATTTTCCAGTTCTTCCGGCGATATAATTTTGCCATATTCTTTAAGTTCGTCTCTCGCTATCAGCGCGGCTCCGAAAGCTCCGGTCAAACCCGCTAGTTCCGGGCGGATCGCTTCCCGGCCCAGCTCCAGTTCCAGGGCGCGAAGGATGGCGTCGTTGCAAAACGCTCCTCCCTGAACGACGATATTGTCGCCCATTTTAGATACATCGTTGATCTTTATTACTTTGCGCAGGGCGTTGCGGATGACGGAATAGCATAGACCCGCGGCGATATCCGCTACGTCCGCGCCTTCTTTTTGAGCCTGCCTTACGCGCGAATTCATAAAAACGGCGCAACGCGCCCCGAGATTTACCGGAGATTTCGCGAAAAGAGCTTTTTCCACAAACTCCGCAAGCGAAAGATTCATGGATTCGGCCAGGTTTTCGATAAAGGAACCGCAACCGGCCGAGCACGCTTCGTTGAGATT
The DNA here is from genome assembly GCA_947176055.1 of uncultured Desulfovibrio sp. GTDB lineage: Bacteria > Desulfobacterota > Desulfovibrionia > Desulfovibrionales > Desulfovibrionaceae > Desulfovibrio. The sequence continues at coordinate 8,894 of CAMWPE010000046.1, read as the reverse complement.
TATTCTCTCAATGGATCCGTTCCGTACGCTCATACATTTTATATCCTGGCCGCCTATATCCAGAATAAAAGACACATTGGGATTGATAAATTTCGCGGCCTTGAAATGGGCGATAGTCTCCACAACTTCGAGATCGAGGTTTAAGGCGGTTTTAATTAGTTCCCCGCCGTAACCGGTCGCGCATCCCCCGGCGATCCGTAGGGACGGAGATCTTCGAGTATATATTTCCCGGATGAAAGTCAGCGCTTTCGCGACTGGATCTCCCTCGCCAGACTCGTAGCGTCGATAAATTATCCGTCCGCCAGCGTCGATCAGGACGCACTTTACGGTGGTCGATCCGCAATCGATGCCAAGCCACGCGTCGCCGGAGGATTTTTCGATAGGCGACGAATCTATCTTCGCGTTTTCGCGGGCGGAGATATAAGCGGAGTATTCTTCCCGGGAAGAAAAGAGGGGGGGAAGGGAAGAAACGGGAACTGGCGACGCGGTATTTCGCAATCGCGAAGCGACCTCGCCGATATCGACGCGAGGGGCTCGCAAGGCTTCCAGCGCCGCTCCCAATGCCACGTAAAATTGGCCGTTGTCCGGAAAAACTGTCCGCGAAGCCAGAGGCAGACTGTTTTTGAAAGCCCGCCGAAGCGACGGCAGAAAACGGAAGGGACCGCCGGGGAAGATGATCGCTCCTTTTAGCGGACGCCCCTGCGCCAGGCCGGAAATAGTCTGATTTGCCACGGCCTGAATAATCGACGCGGCGATATTTTCCCGCGAGCAACCTTCGTTAAGCAAAGGCAGAATGTCGCTTTTCGCGAATACGCCGCAACGGGACGCGATGGGATACACGGTAGTCGCTTTCGCGGCGAGACGATCCAGACCGGACGCGTCGACGCGAAGAAAGGCGGCCATTTGATCTATAAAGGCTCCCGTGCCGCCGGCGCAGGTATCGTTCATGCGACATTCCAGACCGCCGGTTAAATAAGTAATTTTCGCGTCCTCTCCGCCTAGTTCGAGGATGATATCCATATCCGGATATTCTTTTTCCACCGTCAGACGACAGGCGAGCGCCTCCTGGAGAAAGCAACAACCAAGTTCGCGGGAGAGATCGAGTCCTCCGGATCCGGAGACGCATAATCCGGCTGTTGGAACGACACTGGCTATATCCCGCAGGATGTCCGCGGTCGCGGCGCGGATGTTGGAGTAATGGCGACGATAAGCGGAAAAGAGGGTATTTCCGGATACGTCGATTACTACGGTTTTAATAGTAGTGGAACCAATATCGAGACCGGCGCCTGTAATGGACGCGTTTGCGGAGCTGGGGAGTCTGGACGCGGAGAAGTCGCGAGGGGGCGGAGAAGGGGTCACGGATTAATGTTTGCCCCGGATCCAGTAACTTTCAAAACCGTCGTCCAGGACTCCGTCTTCGATATGGGAAAAACCGGCGCTCCGGAGGATCCGGTTATACTCTTTCCGCGTGCGACGCCAACCCCAGAATTGCTGACGACGAACGCCCGAATAGTGGAGGAAGCCGCGAATGACATTTTTCAACACGTTGACAAGACCGCCGACAAACGAATCTTCCTGCAGGAGCGAAGCGGAGATGCAGATTAATTCTCCGCCTGGGGAGAGTTGCTCGCGCAACATTTCCAGCGCCCGGATTAATTCGCGGTTAGGAATGCCATAATCGACGGCGGAGAGATAAATAAGATCAAAATGAAGATCGGCCGGGACGCATATCCAGGGTAGGCCAATATAGATGCGTTCCGAAGGAATATGCTTGCGCAACCATTTCATTCCTACTGTGCTGGGTTCATTAACATGCAATTCAATGCCCGGAATCTTTGCGATCAAGGCTTTTTCCATATAACCCACGCCGCTGCCAATGGAAAGGACTCGGGGAGGAGTTCCGGATTCGGGAAGGGAGGCAGCGAGGGTTTTTATTTGATCAGCCAGCCAGTCGGCGTCCTTATCCTTGTTGTCGCGCCATTCTTTAGGCAGATTTTCCCAACTCTTATACCTTTTGAATAACTCCTCGTAAAACGCTCCGTAAAATCTTGGCTCCGCGAGATGAAAGAAAGAGAGATGGGAAAAAGAAGTAAAAGGAATGCCTTGCCAGCTTTCCTGATAGAAACGTCGCACGACTTGCCTCCGCCGACATTGGCGCTATTGCGTTATATTATAACTAATTGCCATAAACCGGGGATTAAAGCAATGGCGGCCGGATTTTTACGACAAGGGAGCGGAGTTTGCGAGGAAAGCGGGTAGTTGGGGAGAGCGAAACATACTTAAGGGTATAACCGGAAGTCGCGATCAAGCGGAGTCTCCGCATAATTTTTTAATATCATGGAGCAATTTCTCTCGTTCGCGGCCGAGCGAATCGCGAACATCGGCAAGGAAAGCGTCGGCTTTCAAATTCAGCGCTTTTAGATCCGAGTTGTTTTCAATGACAACGTCGCATCTTGAAAGTTTTGTTTCTTCGGGTAGTTGCCAGCCATCGATAGCCGAAATTTTTTCGTCGGACCAGCCGCGGGTTTCTTTGAGTCTCGCGCGGCGAATATTTTTATCGCAAGAAACTCCTGCTACGAGAGGGCGCGGATCGTAGCGTTTTCGCGACGGACTTTCAAAATATAGGGGAATTTCCGCGGCGAGAATATCCGAGTCGGGATGAGCATGCCAGAATGAGAGGATTTCGTCAGCCACAAGATTATGAACGAACGATTCGAAATTTTTCTTACGCGAATCCGATTCCCCAAGCCATGCGAAAAGACGGGATTTTTCGATTCCGCCCTCCGGATTCAGGCAATCGGCTCCGCCGTTTCGCTCCAGCCAATCCCCGACGTGACCGGGCCCCGAATATAGACGCCCGACAATTTCGTCGGCGCTGATCACCGGAACACCACGCTCGCCGAGAGCTTTGCGAAAGGCCGATTTTCCGGAGCCCGCGGAGCCTACGATTACAACGCGTTTGGGGCGCGCCTCATTGTTTAAAATTGCTTGATAAAAATCGTCGGGGGGAGGTACCTCAAGCTCGACTCGACCGTCGCCGGATGGATTGTCAAAAGCCAGCTTATGGGCGCTCAACATTTGACGGGGAGCCATATTTTTTACATTGGGCGGCGCGTAAAGTTTGTCTCCCAAAATGGGGAAGCCGCGATTCGCGAGATGGACGCGAATCTGATGCGTTCTCCCTGTATGTATGCGAACGGAGAGCAAGGCGACGCCGTTTCCCTGCCATAATTTTGTCCACGCGGTTTTCGCCCGTTTGCCGCCCGCGTTTTCCTGAACGATCGCCATTTTTGTCTTTAGCGCCGGATGTCTGCCGATCGGCTCCAGGCATTCGCCTTTGTCCGGAGGCGAACCGGAAACCAATGCCAGGTATTCCTTGTAAACGCGACGATTGGCGAAATCTTCGGTCAGCCGCAAACGCGTCTTTTCGTCCAGGGCGACGATAAGCAGACCGCTGGTATCCTTGTCCAGGCGGTGGACAACGCCGGGCCTGAACCCTTCCATCGCCGAAATTTCCGGATATTGTTCCAGCAATCTTTGGATCAGCGTGTTATCCGGTTGCGAAGGGCATGGATGCACGGTGAGGCCAGCGGGTTTGTCGCAGACGATGGCATGAGGACTTTGCCAGACGACGCGGACTTCGCCCTTTTCAGGAATTAAAGTCGTCGATGTTGGCGGAGGAAATAAATTAATTATCTGACCAGGGAGAAGTCTGGCGTCCGGATCCAGAGCCGGCGCCCCATCGATTAGACAGGCGCCGTTTCGTATTAGTTTCTGGAGTCTGGATCGCGAAAAATCGGGAAGCTCGGCGCTCAAGAATTGATCCAGTCGCGGACGCCCTTCGTCGGCAACAGTAAATTCCATCCAATTCAACCGTTAAATTTATATTGTAAAACTTGAATCGTCCATAGTTAATGAAAAAGGAAAAAAGCTACCGGCCCAGAATTGTAAGCGAGCGCAACCTATCGACAAAAGTAACGGGACGATAGAGATTTTCAAGCTCCATTCCGGGAGTGATGGATGTAACGACGGCCCTGCCGATGACCAGGCGCTCGTTGTCGTCGCCAGCCTTCACAATCCGGACGCCCCAAACGTTATGGAAAATAACCGGTTTATTTTCCCATTTGCCTATGTATAATGTAATGTGTCCTTTCATCCCAAGAAGGCTTAAAAAAGGGACGCCGCGAGCGAGAATCACATTAGCTTTTTCCTGGGCGGAGAGACCGCCGATTGGAATTACGGCTCCTCTTTTCGCTTGAGTTAGCGAATTTCGGGGCAACCAGAGGCCGAAAGGCGCGAAAAGGTCGCGAATCATGGCTGAGCAGTCCCGCTCTCCCAGCATACCGCCCCAGCCGTAGGGTTGCCCGCGCATGACATTGCCTACTTTAGCGACATTGCCGGGGGTCAGCGGGAAGGGTTTTTTTGCCATCGCGTTCGCGGGGATGACAACCTCCGCGCTATTGGCGAATCCGGACGGATCGCGAACGGGAATAAGGATTTTCCAGCTTTGACGGTCGGAAGTCACAATAGGCAAGGAAGCTCCAATGTCTCCTTTACCGTCGCCCCCATTGAGGCCGGCTCCCGGCAGAGGCACAGAGTCGCGGATAAAAGCGCCAAAAACGCCGCTTTGCCAACGGGCAGCGAAAGCGTCGTCCACGAAGGCGACGTCAGCGGCGTCGACCCAGCCGCCGGCGATGGGAGATTCGACATAATGCCAGCGGCCGTCGACGGATGTATGAGCGATCAGAAGAGGCGAGCCTATATGAATAAGCGAAAATTGGATATAGTCGAAGGGATTTTCACGGACATTGGGAGTTGGTTTAGAGAATCTTGGGTCATGGGTTGGCGCCTCGCGTAAATCAGTGTTTCGCAGGGCGATAGCTTTTTGAGCGCGGCTTGGAAAAGCGCCCATATTGGCGTTGCGCTTTATCGCGTCCCATTCCTCTTGAGTCCAATGTCGCAAACCATCCTTGTAACCGCGGGCTTTGGCCGGAATCGCCGCGTCTCCGCGCGAAACGCTCGTTCTCGACATATGCCATGGGCCAAAGACGATTCTATCGAAAGCGGCGTTCATTCGGTCCTGCTCGGCCGGTGTTAGCAGTGGTCGGGAAGGACCGGCTTGATTCGCGAACACTTCCAGATTTTGAGGAATATTTTTAAGATCGGCTGGCGAATCGAGGGGACATTTATAGTCGTCAGCCGGCTTGTAAACCGTTTTTTTTGCGGAACACGCCGCCAGACTTAAAGACACTAGCAAGAATAAAACGAGTTTGCGCATGAAATCCAACCTGTCGCAATGACTTGCGCTAAATATTTTTTCCGTCAAAAATGAGAGGCTAAAATTGTTGGCGACGACGGGAAACGCCGATGGAGCCGAGCGACAATAAGGCGACGCGGCTCTACAATCCCGTCGGATCGGCAACGGATTATAAAAGGACAAATCAATGGAGAAAAGCGTTTTTTTACGAAACCGGGCGGAATGGGAAAAAATTTTTCCGCTAAAGCGAAATGTAAATTGGACGGGGGGCAAGATCGAGAATGGCTATTGCGCCGATTGCCGTCTCTGTTGCGGGCCGCAGGGAGACGACGATCCCTTCCCGATGGCCTTGCTCGATGAGCAGACCGGACCGGCCAACGCGCTCGATTTTTTTATGATGGATTCCCATACCGCCTGTCTTGGCCGCGACGGTTGCAAATCCCTGGGACCTGCCGGTTGCAAGCTGGAACAGTCCCGGAGACCTCCCGCCTGCGGACTTTTTCCGGTTGTCCTGATCGATGGTCGCCTCTATTTCTATAAGGCTTGTCCGGCGGTAACGCTCGCCAGCTCTCAAGAGCTGGAAGCGCTAGCGTTAAAAGCCTTGAAATATCTAAAAAATTTGCCCGAAAAAGACTGTCGCCGGATCTCAATATCAATTCCGGCGGACGAAATAGCGAAAAAATATATCGATACGGGCCTTGAAGTTTTCGTCGGGATAAAGTCGCTTCGCGGTTAGTCGAGAAGCCGGATCGCTAATAGACAAGGCGAGCGAGAGAACCAGCGCGCGGGAGAGAAAAAAGGGAATTAAACTCGAGGAACGGAAGGCGACGGCTTTATTTTTTCGCCGCTCGCAATCTTGCGCATTCCTCGGCGAGACGTCGCAGTTCCTGATTGCCGGATTGTTCGGCGAGTCCTTTTTTTAGGTAGCCCAAGGCGCGGGCGTATTCCGAGGCTTCCATCATCGCTTTGGCCATTATGGCGAATGCGGCGATTTCGTTTTTGTAATATTTTAATCCTTCGGTAAAACAGGCGTCGGCGTCCGACGCTTTGCCCTGGGCGAGAAAGCTCTTGCCGTCGCTTATGGCGCGATCCAGATTCAGTTTCCGTTTCAGGGTTGACTCGTAGTCTTCCTGATCCTCCGCGCCTTGCAACTGCTTGTAAAGTTTACTGAAAAAGATCAGAAGATCCCTTTCCCGGCCCGGAGTATAGGACAGGGCCTGCGAATATTCTTTTTTATAAGCCGGATCGGCGCAGAGATCCGCGAGAGTAGTCCGGATATCTCCGCGCAGATCCGGAGGAGCGGCTTGCGCTCCAGTTTCTTTTAGAGCCGAACAGAAAAGATAGAGCGCCCGGATGAAATCCCTGCGTTGAACGCAAGTCCTGGCCCTGCCCAGATCTTCGCGAGCCTTTCTTATATTCATCACGGCTCCTCCTGTTCAAAAATTCCTAGATGTCGCCGGCTTTGTCGGGGGTAAAGCGGCGCTTACTCCGGCAATGGAACATTTGTAGCGTAACCTGTTGTCATGCATTGGGCGACAAGATTTTTTTCGCCGTCGTAAACTCGCACCGTATAACTTACTATCCGGTTTCCAGCCCTGGTCAAATTCGCTTCGGCCAGGAGGGGGCCGGTCTTCCCGGGCAACAGGTATTCTATGGACGAAACAATATTGACAACGCCGCAAGATCGGTCCGCGTTCGCCGCGGCTCCAAAAACAGCGTCGGCGAGCGCGAATATGGCGCCGCCGTGGGCGACGGCCATGCCATTGAGGTGATCCGGCGTCAGCGGCATACTGGCGCGAGCGTAGCCAGGCGAAGCTTCCTCGATGGTTATTCCTAGATAACGGACGAGGCGATCATGCTTCGCTACATAATTGTCGGCGACGGACATATTTTACTGGACCTGCTGAATGCCGTCGAGCTTCCAGTTTCCATTCTGGCCGCTCCGGACAAAATGCCAGACTTCCCTGACAGCTTCGGGGGATTGCTGATTGGGGTTTTCGCGCATGAGAACGTCGAAATAGACCTGGGCGCGGGTATCGTCGCCTTCGGTCTCGACCCCGAGAAGCTCCGCGTTCACAAGAACAAGCTCCGTACGGGAAGGATTGGGATCCGCGTCCCGTTGTTTCTCCAGATTATGGATTACGGCGGGAGTGGCAAAATGCGCTATATCCTGAAGATCGCGTTTGTCCCAGGATTCCTGCATGCGTTTGTACGCCATTTTCGCGCCCTCCAGAAAATCTTTCGTGTCAAATCCGGCGGGCACGTCGACCTGGGGCTGGGACGAGCCGGGTCCGAAATTCTGACGCAAATTATTCCACATATCTCCGCCGGTTGATTGTCTGGCGAAAGGGGCGACCGCGGGAGCCGTCTCTCGACCTTGATTGGCCTTGAAACGCTTGTAAAGCCGGTAACCTACGTAGGCTACTATGGCGAGCAATATAATATCCAGCAAACCGCCTCCGCCGCCCATGCCATGACCGCCCAGGAGGGAGCCGAGCAATGTGCCGGCCAGCAGACCGCCGAAGAGACCGCTCATCATGCCGGGAGAGCGCATTGTCGAACCGGGCTGGGCTTGTTGCGCCTGCGAGCGTTGAGCGGGTCTGGAAGCGGGAGCGCTCATCGAAGGCCTGCCGCCAAAGGAACGACCGCCGCCCATTCTGGCAGCTTCGGAATAATCGGGAAGGGAGACGGCTAAAGCCGAAAACAAAAGAAGAAAAGCCGCGCATATGGCCGCAAATTTCATGATATTCTCCGATAATGGGTTTAAGTAAAAAGCCAGTTCCGCTCCATAACGCTAACGCGATGAGGGCAAAAAGACAAGAGGCGATCCGGGCAGGGGGGACGCGCGATCAATTTTTCTGGTACGCGAGTTCGATGACCGGTTTGGCCCGCGACAAATCTTCCCGGGAATGAATATCAATTTCGAGATCTCCGGTCGCGTGATGACCAAGACGCGACACGTCGCGGCTAAAACCTTCTTCGACGAATTCGGCGGGATCAAGATTTATCCATAATTTAATAACATTTTTAAGAGGTTGGGCGCAGGCGAAATGTCGGCGCCGGGCAAAGGCGATATAATGTTTTAAAAACCGGATGGACACGTCTTCTCCCAGGGATTCGGCGAAAGACAACAAATCCAGATAGAGAGCCTCGGTTTCGGCGGCCATATTTTTTACGCGAAGTTGCATGGCCGGAGGCATGCCCACGTCCCGGACGCCGGGCTCGCGTTCGTCCCTTTCCGGGACGAATGCCGAAACAGGAGACTCAAGGAGTTCCAGAAACAACAGATCGTCTCCGTAAAACCTGTAACGAACGAGTTCTATATTTTTGCCAATCTGGCAAATCGCGCGCACGTCAAAGCGCGAAAAACCGGAAGCCACGCAAATAATCCTGGTTCCCGCGAAGTCGATTTTTATCTCCTCCGATAACTCCAGCTTGCGCTTGACAAGATTTTCAAACTCGGCTTGATGATCCAATAACCAGTCCAGATAATAAAGTCCCTGGGATATGACGTTTTCGTTGTTCCCTCGCTTGTACTCGATAATCGCGGGGCGAGCGTTTTCATCGATTCCCAGGGTGTCGATATAGCCGCGCGTCATACGGCCTGTGGGATATTCGCCGACGATAAATTTAATCC
>CAMWPE010000045.1 GCA_947176055.1 uncultured Desulfovibrio sp. | reverse complement strand
CCCAGCTGTTCCAGATCGTCCCCAGGAATAATCCGGCAACGGTTTTGCGGAAAATCGCCGCAAGCCTCGAATGATTTTCTGGCATGGACGCTGTCCGCGATCCAGATCGCCTTGTTTTCCGGATTGGCGCGAAAATAATCCGGCAATATTTTTGAGGGATTCGCGAGATTGAAAAAAACGGCGAGCCTGGGATCCCGGGAAGCCGCCGAGGACGCGCGCCAGAAAGCGTCGTTGACAACAGGTTTGAATAGACGCAAGCCGCCCCGAAGGATTACCGGAAAAAGAGATTTCTGGGACGGATAAAAGATCAGGCTTCGATCCGCCATACCTATTTGCAAATTCTGGATGTAGATATCGGATTTTAGCGCGCGCTCCCCCTTGGGAGGCTCGAGAAAATTTAGCCAGCGCGCTTGGGGGAAAACCGATGGGACCGCGAGGGCCGCTCCGCCGGAAGAGGCTGTAAAGATAATATCGGGATTAAAGCCGCTGTCTTTTATGGCGAGGAAGGAACTCTCCGCGTATCTGGCCGCTCGAAGGGCGTTTTCAAAAATATCCAGACGGCTTTCCTTTTTCGCCGGAGCGGGAAAACGTTTAAGGATTACTCTTTTAACGCCGTCAAAAAGAGTTTTTTGCAGGGCCGAAGCGCGATTGGAGGCGTATAAAACCTCGTGTCCCCTCTCCGCCAGCCATTCGGCCAGCGGTATGAGGGGACCCGGGAAATGATAGCTAAGGAACAGAAGTTTCATATACTTGAAGTTCTATAAAACTTCTGTTCCGGGTTTATTATTGATGGTCGCCGTTCTGCATGACGAGGGTAATGACGCTGGTCTGATCCGTCTGCGGAGTCAGCTCAAGGGAGGTCTCCAGCGTAACGCTGTCGTCGCCCTTGAAGCCGAAGGTCGTCGTGGAAGCGCCGTCCGGCGATTCCATGGCTTCCCACTTGCCGCCGTCAAGGATGAGGGTTTCGTTGCCATTGGCGTCCTTGCCAAAGCTGAAGCCGTACTTGCTGGCCAGCTCGTCCATGCTCTGCAGGTTCGTATAATCGATGCCCTTGATCATGACTTCAACGTCGCGAACCATGGTCCCGTCGGCGTTCTCTTCCTGACCATTCTTGAGCAGCTGATCCAGCGTGTCAGCTCCGCTGTCCGCGATCAGGAAGTCTATGCCCTCTCCGCCGTCAATGAGGTAATCGGAAGAGTCATAGATGATAATATCGTTGCCAGCTCCGGCGAAGATGCTGTCCGCTCCGCCCAGTCCGTCAATGATATCGTCGCCGTCCGTGCCGAAGATTGTCTCCGCGGCGTCCGTCCCGGCCATATACTCGCCGGAATTGTCTTCTGAGCCCTCCATTACGACAGAGCGGGAGGCCATGGCGGCGTTGTCAGTCTTGCCGGCGTCATCGGCGCCGGAAGTCCTGGACATTCCGTTTTCGGCAAGTTCGGAGTTATCGGCCATGAACAGGGAGCCCTCTTCAACCGGATCCATGAGCGAGGCGGTTGCCTGCTGGCCGTCGCTTTCGGCCATGAAGGGCATATCTTCGGCGTCGTTAATCGCGTCCCTGCCGGTCAAATCGACCGCGGGACTGGACGGATCCAGACCATTCAGGTCGCGAGCCTGGGGCGCCAGGCTGTCGTCGGCGTTGCCCCCAGCGTTTCTGGGAGCCGCGTCAACATTGCCAGCGGTGGCCAGAGCCGTGAACAGTCCTATTTCGGCCGCCGCCGCTTCGGCCATGGCCATTCTGGACTTCGACGCGCCAGACTGATCCAGGGCCGCGCGCGAAATCGCGTCATCGATTACCAGAGTCTCCCCGGCCTTGCCGACGTTGGCCCCTTCCTTGATCTGGAGGGTGAGCTTGTTGCCGCCATTGGCGTTTTCATAGAAGCGCACGCCATTTTCAGTCTTGGAGAGAGTCCAGGCGTCGGACAGCTCAACCGTATTGCCATTTATATTGACGCCCTTTTCCGTCAGGTTGTCGGGACTGTTTATGCCCATGGTGGAGATGAACTTGTTCTCGGAAGTAAGCAACATCTCCACATTTTGAACCTTGCCGCTGGCCAGGAGAGACTGCAGGCTGGGAGTACCCTGGCCGCCGATCATGACATCGATGCCGCTGCCGCCGTCAACGAACTTGTCGGCCGCGTCATAGACGATGATGTCATGGCCGCCGCCAGCGTAGATAATGTCCGCCCCCGCGTCGCCGCTAAGATAATCGTTTCCGGCGCCGCCGAAGAGGAGATCGTTGCCAGCGCCGCCATAAAGGGCGTCATGGCCGCTGTAATCCTTCTCATGAGACTCAAGCTGTTGACCCAGGAGCCCCTTCTGGGTCGCGTTGAGACCGCTGATCTGGTTATATAGATTATCTACGGTAGTATTTCCGCCAACAGTGGAGTTGCCATTGGCGTCCACCTTGTTCAGATCTTCCATGGTCACGGCCTTAATGACCTGGCCGGCGATCTGGTTCACAGCGGCGTCCGCGGAGTCGACCGCGCCGCCGGCGTACTTGTCGCCGATGAGCATGTCATCGCCGCCCTTGCCATACATGAGGGTATTGTCGTCGGTCCCCACAAGGATATCGTCGGAGTGATCCTTACTGGCGACGTCGGTCTCATTCCAGTCCTTGTTGTAATGGCCGTCCATGACCTCGGCAAAGCGCATGAACTGCGGCTTTACATTCAGGATCGTGTTGGCCGTATCGTGATCGCCGTCAGTAGCCGTGATCTGGAAAGGACGCTCGCCATGCAGCATCTCGAACTCTTTGTGATGGACAACCGCCCACTTGCCAGTGGCTTGATCGATATAAGCGTCAAAGAGTTGCTGGCCGGTAAGCGCGCCAGCCTTTCCGTCGGCGCCAACGCCCACCTTGAAGGAGTACTTGAGCATTCCCTCGTATTCGCCAGATGTTTGCAGGACGCCATTATCGACCATGGCGATGTCGTACTCGCCTCCATTCTGACCCTTCACCAGAACATCCGCGACCTTATCGTCAGTCTTGAGATCAGACCAGTTCCAGTCGTACGCAACTCCGTCCGCGCTCGCGGCGATAACCTGGCCGCTGGACTTGTAGGAAGGAGCGAGGAAGTCCACAGCCTTGATTATAAAGCCTGAACTTTCCACTTCGCCGCTCACGCCAAAGCCGCCGTTTTCCACTGTCTGGTCGCCCTTCGGCAAAGCGGACACGAAGACTTTGGTGAAACCGTCCGGCACAGCGATCTGATGCTTGCCGGCAGTATCCAGCACCTCTGTCTTGACGATGACATCATCGCTGCTGTGTTCCGGCGTCATCATGAAGGTTACCAGGACTCGATCCCCCGCGTCCATTCCTCCAAGATCAATCTCAAAACCATAGGCGATAAAGCCGTTGACGTTGAAGTTTACGGCTTCGGAGACGTTATCGGCGTCCAGCTCCCTGCTTTGATCCGAACCATAGGCGTTTTCAAAGTTCTTGACAGCTTGATTGTTGCTGCCAAGGTATTGGGTCTTATCAGCAATGCTGACCGAAATCTCGCCAGGCGTATTGCCGCCGTTCCATGCGCCGGCATGCGCGCTCTGCGCGGATCCTACAGTTATGCCCTCTCCGGTCAGATACAAGGCCCTCGCGGTGTGCTTAATGCCTGTGGTAATGTCAACCACATGATCCACATTCAAAAGCCCGCTCCCGTCGCTCTCCACATACTTGTAATGCACGGTTGTCGCGTACACATCCACATGTCCATGGGCTGTGCTCGCCTTTACAGTGGCGCCAGTGGGAGTACTGTTTATTCCCCAGCTATCTTGCTGGAACAGTGTGGAAGTCAGTCCATGTTGCGCGAATTGATCGGCTCCTCCTCCGATATCGCCGCCTGTGAAGTCAATGGTCGTCGCCTTGCCGTCAATAGACGCCAAGACTGGATCCCTGGCGTCGTCGTAAGTGACGGACGTCCATATCGGCGCGTCGTCGACCACCGTAACCTTGATATTGGCATAGGCCACATCGTTGTTGCGGGTATCGGTGAGCGTCATCTCGATAGGATCGCGCGAGACCTCGTCATTTTTTATGCCCGCGTCTCCATCCTGAAGGGCCTTGTCGAGGACAAACTTATAATTAACCTGGCCATTCTCGATGGAATCCACCGTGAAAGTCCCATTCTGGAAGCTCAGACTCTTCGGCAAACCGTCGCCGCCCTTCCAGCTATTGGACTCGTCCAGTTCAACGGAAATCTCATTTCCGCCCCAGGAGAGGAGTAGCGTCCCGCCCTCATGATGGGTGTCGATGCTGAAATAGCCTTTCTGCTCGGCATTCGGCTCGGCATTCGTTTCATCCTTGCCGGATCCTCCCTTCAGGGCCGATTCGTACACCTTGATCTCCGTCACGCTCGCGGCGGGATCACCCGGATCAGGCTGAGGAACCGGATCAGGGTCGGGATCTTCCGTGCTTGGCGGAGGCGTGAAATCGGGCCGGTAATTGGACACGATCACAGCGGACGCGGAGGCTTCGTCGCCGTCGTTGTCGGTCACTGTCAGCTTGAAGTTATATGTTTCAGAATGCTCTTCCTTGTCGCCCTTGCCGCCTATGTGCTCGTCAGGCCGCTCGTAGGTAAAGGTAAAAGCGGAGGTCTCCTCATCGTATTTGAGAACGATATCCTGGTTGCCGCCGTCTTGAGGCTTCAGAATGATGTTGTCATCGACGATGCTAACGTCGTAGAGACGATACTGGCCTTCGATCTCGTCGCCGTTTTGATCGACAAGCGCGAGTTTCAATGTCGCGCCATCGCGATCCGCGCCCAGGTTCAGACCGTTTATTACGCCCTGAATGGTCTCCGCGCGATCATCGAAGAAGATGGTGTCGTCGCCAATAATATTGTTGGCGATGAGCTGGTCGCTGGATACGCCAAGTCCCTCGACCTCCGGAACGTCGTCAATGATGTTAACGTTTATTACGCCATAGGTATCGTCGCCGCCGAAGTTGTCAACGAGCGTCACATTAATTACCTGGCTCTCGTTATTCTGGCCGCGCTTGTTATCGCCGTATTGATCCTCGTCCGCATTCTCGTCGGGCGACTTGAGCGTATAGGTGTATTCCACCACGCCGCCGACGATGGAATTGACGGTAAAGATACCCTGGTCTGTAGTCAGCGTAAGGTCACCGTCTTTCAATTCGTCGCTAATCAGATTGTCGTTTTCATCCACTCTCAGGGTAATGGAGTTTTCGCCAACGCTGAAAGTGAGCTTACCGCCTTCGCCATGGGTGTTGATAGCGAACTTGTGGGTAACTTCGTCGCTGCCATCGCCGCTATGGGAGCCATTCGCGAGGCCGGCTTCGTCAACCGTGACCTCGGAAATGAGGTCGCCTTTCTCGATAGACGGTCCATCCGGATCTGGATCAGGATCCGGGTCTTTGGGATCAGGCGTAGGCACTATGCCAGGCTCGACATTGGTATAGATCGCGCCGGAAGCCTGGGTCTGATCGCCGTCCTTGTCGGTTACAGTGACATTGATTGCATACTTGTCGCTTTCGCCGTCGTCCACACCGTCTGGACGGGTAAAGACAAAATTGCCTTTATCATCCAGCGTGACGGGAGCTTCGCCAAAGTCGATCGTTATATCGTCTCCGGTTCCCTTGACGTCGCCCTTATAAACAAGGATCTTTTCTTCGCCATTGGTCGTTACCGTTATTTTGAACTCGACCGTCGCTCCGTCGGAATCCGCGCCAAAGACCAGATTGGTCAGCTGCCCGGAAATCTCCTCGGCGTCGTCGTTCACATACCGCTTGCCGTCTTCGGTTTTATTGACGTCGCCAAAATCAATGGCCTCGTCCACAACCGGAACGTCGTCAATGATGTTGACGTTTATTACGCCATTGGTCTCGTCGCCGCCGAAATTGTCGACAAGAGTCACATTAATTACCTGGCTCTCGTCATTCTGGCCGCGCTCGTTATCGCCGTATTGCTCCTCGGTCGCATTCTCGTCGGTCGACTTGAGCGTATAGGTGTATTCTACCACACCGCCGACGATGGAACTGACGGTAAAGATTCCCTGCGTCGTTTCAATGGTCATGGGCTCGCCATGATAGGTGTCCGAAGTGTCCACGGCAAAGCTGATGGTCGCGTCATTCAGGGTAAAGGATAGCGTTCCGCCCTCGCCATGGGTGTTGATAGCAAACTTGTGGGTAACTTCGTCGCTACCGTCGCCGCTATGGGAGCCATTCGCGAGGCCGGCTTCGTCAACCGTGACCTCGGAAATGAGGTCGCCTTTCTCGATAGACGGTCCATCCGGATCTGGATCAGGATCCGGGTCTTTGGGATCAGGCGTAGGCACTATGCCAGGCTCGACATTGGTATAGATCGCGCCGGAAGCCTGGGTCTGATCGCCGTCCTTGTCGGTTACAGTGACATTGATTGCATACTTGTCGCTTTCGCCGTCGTCCACACCGTCTGGACGGGTAAAGACAAAATTGCCTTTATCATCCAGCGTGACGGGAGCTTCGCCAAAGTCGATCGTTATATCGTCTCCGGTTCCCTTGACGTCGCCCTTATAAACAAGGATCTTTTCTTCGCCATTGGTCGTTACCGTTATTTTGAACTCGACCGTCGCTCCGTCGGAATCCGCGCCAAAGACCAGATTGGTCAGCTGCCCGGAAATCTCCTCGGCGTCGTCGTTCACATACCGCTTGCCGTCTTCGGTTTCTTTGACGTCGCCAAAATCAATGGCTTCGTCCACAACCGGAACGTCGTCGACGATGTTGACGTTTATTACTCCATTGGTCTTGTCGCCGCCGAAATTATCGACAAGCTCGACCTGAATCTTCTGGGCTTGGCCATGAATATCGCGACCGTCATTACCTTCGGAAGGCTCCAGATCCGTTGTAGTTAGCGTATAGGTATATTCCGCCACGCCGTTGACTATGGAATTGACGGTAAAGGTTCCCTGCGGCGTGGTAATGGTCAGAGGGTCGCCATGATAGGTGTCGGTCGCGTCCACTGCAAAGCTGATGGTCGCGCCATTCAGGGTAAAGGAAAGCGTTCCGCCTTCGCCATGTGTGTTGATGGCGAACGTGTTGATGACCGAAGCCGTCCCTTCGCCTTCGCCGCTGCCAAATTCCAGCTTCGCTTCGTCAACTGTGGCATGGGAAATTTCCATGCCCGGCTCGCCAATGGACGGCCCGATATTGGCGATATCTATGGTCAGGGTCGCGCGGGAAGTATCGCCGTCGGCGTCAATAATCTCATAGTCAAACCTGACGACGGTGTCTTCGCCCGTTCCGTTGGGAGTAAAGGTATAGTAGCCATTGTCATAGAGCAAAGCTTCGCCTTCGGGCAATTCAACCTTATAGCAGGGAACGCCTTCGCTGTCCTCGACCCTTTCGGCCGACGCGGGCAGAATCCACTTCACAGAGACGCCGTCGGCGAAGGTCGCGCTTCCGTCGGCTCCGTATACGTCGTTCGCCAGGACATTGCCCTGGGCCGCTTCGTGTTCGGTGACGGAATTGTAATCGTTATTCGCCAGAGGATTATCGTCGCGAATTTCCACTGTGATATTGCCGGAAGCCTTGTCTCCGTCCTTGTCGGTCGCCGTAACGGTAAACTGATGCGACAGCTGATCGTTGGCGGGATGTTCGCCCGCGTTCTCCAGAACAAACTCGTAGGTCAGCTTGCCGGTCGCCGGATCGAATCCGGTGATATTGAGCTTTCCTTCCGTCGTCTGGAACGTATGGGCCGTGAAAACGCCATTCTGGAACACGTTTAGCGAATTGCCAGCGGCGTCCGTTACGACAATTGTCGCCAGACCGTCGGGAGCGTCGATGTCAAACTCGCCCTTCGTGGCAGTCGCGGCCTGACCTTCCTGCGATCCGCCCTTCAGACCGGAATCGAAGACGACAAGTTTGCCGCCCCCGGCGTCTACAGAATTGTTGTCATTGCCAGGCTCGGGATCCTTCGGAGTAATGGTGACAGGCTGATCGCCCTTGATGACAATGGTCAGCGCGGCCTCGCTTGTGTCGCCGTCCTTGTCAGTTATCTGATACTTGTATTCGACAATCTTTTCTTCGCCGTTTTTCAGGGCCGCGATTTCGGCGTTTTCCGGATTCACCCTGAAGGAATAGGTTCCGTCGGCGTTCAGGGTAAGATCGCCGTATTCGCTCTTGCCGTTGCCCACTAACTCTACATATTGACCGGCATTCTTGCCGTCCGCGCCGAAGGCGTCGTTGGCGAGCAGATCGCCGGCGACAAGGGCGAACTCCCCGTTTTCGCCTTTTTCTACCGAAGCGAAATCGTCGCGGGCTTCGGGAGCGTCGTCGCGGATCTCCACGGTGATATTGCTGGAAGCCGCGTCGCCGTCCTTGTCTGTAACAGTAACCGTAAAGTTATGCGAAAGCTGATCATTGGCGGGATGTTGTCCCGCGTTCTCCAAGACAAACTCGTAGGTCAGCTTGCCGGTCGAAGCGTCGAAACCGGTGAAATTCAGCTTGCCTTCGGCCGTCTCGATGGTCTGCGGCTTGAAGGAGCCATTGACAATCAGATCGATCGAATTGCCCGCCGCGTCGGTTACTACGATCGAGGCCACGCCGTCGGGAGCGTCGATGTCAAACTCGCCCTTCGTGGCGGTCGCGGCCTGACCTTCCTGGGATCCGCCCTTCAGGCCGGAATCGAAGACGACAAGTTTGCCGCCGCTGACGTCAGCGGTATTATTGTCATCGCCCGGCTCGGGATCCTTCGGAGTAATGGTGACAGGCTGATCGCCCTTGATGACAATGGTCAGCGCGGCCTCGCTTGTGTCGCCGTCCTTGTCAGTTATCTGATACTTGTATTCGACAATCTTTTCTTCGCCGTTTTTCAGGGCCGCGATTTCGGCGTTTTCCGGATTCACCCTGAAGGAATAGGTTCCGTCGGCGTTCAGGGTAAGATCGCCGTATTCGCTCTTGCCGTTGCCCACTAACTCTACATATTGACCGGCATTCTTGCCGTCCGCGCCGAAGGCGTCGTTGGCGAGCAGATCGCCGGCGACAAGGGCGAACTCCCCGTTTTCGCCTTTTTCTACCGAAGCGAAATCGTCGCGCGCTTCGGGAGCGTCGTCGCGGATCACAACGGTGATATTGCTGGAGGCCTGATCTCCGTCCTTGTCGGTAACGGTAACTGTAAAGTTATGCGAAAGCTGATCGTTGGCGGGATGCTGACCGGCGTTCTCCAGGACAAACTCGTAGGTAAGTTTGCCGGTGGCCGGATCGAAACCGGTGAAGTTCAGCTTGCCTTCGGCGGTCTGAATGGTCTGCGCGGCGAAGACGCCGTTTGTTACCACATTATGGACGTCGCCGTTGGCTTCGGTCACGGTGATGGAGCTTACGCCGTCTTTGGCGTCGATATCAAAGACGCCCTGGGCTACGGTAAGCGCGACGCCTTCGGCCGTGCCTCCCTTGAGACCGGAATCATTGACAGTAAGAATGCCGCCGTTGGCCGTAATGGTATAACCGTTATCGCCGCTGTCCGGATGGCCGGGATCTGGATCCGGTCCCGGATCGGGATCCGGTCCCGGATCGGGATTGGTTCCAGATTCGGGATCGTCGGGATCCTTGCCGGGAATGATGCTGACAGGCTGATTGCCGTTTATAGTGATGGTCAGCGTGGCTTCGCTTTCGTCCCCGTCCTTGTCGATAATCTTGTAGGTGAATTCCTGGGTGAGGCTTTCGCCGTTCCTTAGACCCGCGACGTCGGGATTGTTGTTATCCAGCTCGAAAGTATAGGTGCCGTCGGGATTCAGGGTAAGCGTTCCGTATTCGCCCTTCGCGTCGCTGGTTAGCTCCACATAGGAAGTCTCGTTTTTGCCGTCGGCTCCGAAATCGTCGTTGATCAGCAGATCGCCGGATACCGATTCCTGTCCCAGTTTGATCTGATTCACGTCGTCGGCCGCGACCGGCACGTCATCCCTGACTTCGACTGTGATATAGCTGGAATCCTCGTCGCCGTCCGGATCCTTTACTGTTACCTTAAAAGTATGGCCAATGCTGTCCTCGCCGGGCTGTTTATGCTCGTCGGTGGGACGCGTCAATTCGAAGGTATAGGTGAGCTCGCCGGTTTCGGGGTTGAATCCGGTAATGACCAGCTTGCCTTCGTCGGTCGGGAATGTACGGTCGGCTTCGGGAACAAGTTTGCCATTCTCGTACACTATCTTGTCGCCGATGGCGATGGTGGCCACGCCGTCCGGAGCGGTGATAATGAAGGAATTTTCCTGAATGGCGTCCGGAGTTCCGATATTTTTCTCATATACGGTGACGGAGCTGCGCGGAGTTTCCGGAGAAGCGTTGGCGCCGTCGGGATTGTAGGAATTGCTAGAATCGCCCGGGATATCTACGAAGCCGGGGCCGGGAACCCAGGGAATCGAGGGAACAATGCTCACCGGATTGTTGGAGCCGCGACCTCCGGTCGAGTCGCTCCCCCCCTGATCATAACCGTCGTAGTCCGGCCGCGTAATCCAGCCGCTGTCGTCCCACTCGAAACCGCGGTCGCTGTTGTAATCAAGACGGGTGAGATGATCGAGACCCTCGCCCAGAGCGGAATCGCCGTACTCGCGGAACCTGCCGCCGTTATTGGCGGTCGGACCGGCGGCCGGAGTCGTCGCGCCGGGACCGGCGGCGGGATTGAGATCGGGCTGATTCATCGCCGCGAAGAAGTCTTCCGAGGAGACGTCGACGCCGTTAATATTAAAGTTTACCGGTTTTTCTTCGCCATAAGTGGTGTAAAAATTCTCAAAGGTGATCTTGCTTCCGTCATCGAAATTCAGCTCAAGGTTTTCGCCGACTCTTTCGGGGCGGCTTTCGCTGGCGGGAAAATCGAAAACGAACTTTGCGTCGGGCTGCGACGCCACTGTGACCTGAGCTCCAGATTCTGGCTTGGCAATCTGAATATCAGCCATAAAGTTTCCTCCGGCTTGTTGCTGAATACGGTCATCCCGCGAAACGCGGAAAACTTACGCGACGCGAGAAAAATTTCGGAAATGGCGGATTAGCGGGGGTCGAAAAAGAAAAAAAGACTGAATCCGCTCGCCATGCGCTTTTCCAAACATTGAAAATTGCCCAAAACCAAGCGAGATCCAAATCGGGAGTGGATACTCTATACCCAAATCTGGATGGGTATGAAGAAAATATAAGCAATGAAGCCTGACTGGTCAAGTAAAATTTTTAATTTTTTTATCCGGCTCCCTCCGTATTGTCCGGAAATTTTCGCGCGTCCGCGCTCGCGACCCGATTGGCCGCTCTCTTCTTTTGTATAACCTTCTTCGCGGAGCGGTTAATCGGTCCGAATCGCCGGCGCCCCCGCGTCGCCCTTCGCGCGAAGTTCGCATTCTTTCCATATCCTTATCCGGAGTCGTCCGCGTTTCGCGGGCCAGGATTTAAAAAAACCCGCGAGACTAATCGCGCGACGCCGGGTCGAGCCGTTCTTACTCCATTGGTTTTACATTATTTTCGATAAAAACGATCTCTTCGAAGTTAAGGCCGTATTTGTCGTAAAGAGAGGCGCCGATTTTCGCGGTTGTCGAAGACCAATCAATATCGGACGCGGACGAAAAATCCTGGGCGGGGACGAGGCTCCACGCGTCTTTGTGATTATGCTGGGTCGCTTTAAGGATCGAAAGCAAAGCGCGGGCGAATTTGCTTTTTAAATATTTTCCAAGCGCTTCGGCCTCTTCCCGCGCGCCTAAAGCGCCGAATCCTATAAAAGACTGCGTGTACCCGGTTCCGGGCCCTTCAATCGAAGGCGCGGGAAAAGTTTCCCCAAAGGCTCCGCTGCCCGAAGACGCGGCTAATACAACCTTGTGTTTAAATAAATTGACGCTATTCAAATCAATATATCGTTTATCAATGTATCGATAAACGCGCTTATTTTTTAAAAGACCCAGAATCCTGATTTTATCCGGAGCGGGACTGTCCGAAAATACCGCGAGGGTTGAAAAAATGGGCGTGGTGAGCCTTCTTTCGCGGCCGCCGCTTCCAATAAGCGCGCGCGATTCCGGATAATCCGCGTATAACGCGTCCAGATCCCATTTGGTTTGCTGATAAACCAGTCCGGCCATGCTTTTAAAGTCCCCGCGGGCCAATACCTTTTTTAATATATTATTCAACTCCCTGTAAGGAGTAAATCTTGTTATGGGTCCGAAATATTTCGAACTATCCCGATAGGTGATCGCGAGACCGCCTTTGATATCCACGCCCCTGAAAAATTTTTCGCTGTCCGGCTCGTATTTAATCACTTTGAAATGGGGATCCTCCAGCATTTTCCTGTTCCATCTTTTGGGCGTCTTGCCGGCGTTAAACAGGAATCTCGCGGGCGAGATCAGTAACACGGCCCGGGCCGCTTTATACGCCTCATCCATATAATAATTATAGACTGGAAGATCGGAGGTTCCCGCGGTTTCCTCCTGATATGGAGGATTGCCTATGATAAAATCGAATTTCATAACTTTATATCCGCCCGGACTATCGAAAAATATTTTTATCCCCTGCCCGCTTGTTGCAGCGAGCGGCGCGTATGACAAACCCGGATTAATCCCGATTATTAAAATTTATCAACAATGAAAAATTCCGGATTCCCGGAAATCCGTTTCGAGAGCGAATTCGCCATGTCCCCAGCGTAAACCGGGCGTTGCGCCAGGCGGAATTTATAGCTATGCTTTTTACAGGATTTTATCGTTTTTGACCGGGATTTCCCTCTTGAAACGCCGACGCGGCTTGCTCAAGGCGTCTAAAAAGTCGCGAATCGGGCGAGTTCAGCCTTTTTTGAGCAACATTCCGGCGCGCCGCGATCCGCGGTTGGCCATTTTGCCGGATCAAACGGAACGCGTCGAGGAGCGAAAATCGACCGGATGCGAATCATCGGGGAAGGCGTTATGACATCGCAATGGGGAGAAAACGCGAATGTCTGATCAAG
>CAMWPE010000044.1 GCA_947176055.1 uncultured Desulfovibrio sp. | reverse complement strand
TCATGTAATTGTCACGCAGGCTCATCAAGGCGCCGTTCTTGGACTTCAGGGCAATGGCGTCGGCGATCTGTTGAGGCGTGGAGTGTTCGGATATATTCACGTCGTTGAACACCAGCTCCGCCTTCAGAAAATTGTTCGTCGTTTGCACGAGGCCCTGTTTGATGCGAACCTGCATGGGGTCGGCGCCAGCCGGAGGATGATCGCCTACGGTCAAATCGTCTATGATAATCGAAAGACCTCTGGGATCGCCCTGAGCCACGCTGAAATAATACCCTGGCTGACTTTCGTCGCGCTTGGCCGGCACGCCGCCGATGGTGACGTTGGTTACTTCGCCGTCGGGTGTAACAGTGTATTTTACGTCGTATGTCCCGGCGACGGTGATGCCTTCGACATGACTTCCGTACCGGAAATCGGTGCTCGTGCTCGAACCTGATCCGCTGGAGCAGAAGAAGTCGACCACCGCTTCCAGGTTATTGGTTATCATGTTGTTATAATTTTCTTTATCCATCGACTGGATCTCGGCGATGGAAGAGCTTGGCGCCAATACGAGCAGGCCGTAAGTGTCGCTGGTCGAGTCCGTGTCGGTCTTGATGCCCATATTGGAGAGGGTAGCAAGCACGTCGCCGGACAATATGTCGTCAGCCGATGTCCGGCTCTTGAATCCTGGAGGCGACGCTCCCAGTAGACTGCTGAATCTGGACTTGAAGAGCTGCACGCCATAGTTGCCCATCAATAAGCCGCCCTTTTGGTTTGTAAGGCCGGATGGACTATAGTTGTCGCTCCCAATATCGTTTGGATCGTTGGACGTTACCTGCTTGGTCTCGTCCAGTTTCATCAACTCGTTGACCGTGAGCAGAACGGAGTTCACCGCGTCCAGGAAATTCTGGATGGATTGCTCTACGGAGGTAATGTCCGTGCTTACCGATAGTCTCGCTTCGCCCACGTCCTGGATGTTTATGACCATACCCTCGATGGTGTCGGATATGGTATTGGACGAAGACTCCATTTCGATGGGCCAGTTGTCGATCTGGTAAATCGCGTTGGCCGAGCGTTGGATATTCCAGTTGGACGACTGGGAAATCTGGCCGCTTACGCCGGGGCCGGAGAGAGTCTGGATATTTTTGGCGTCCATGGAGAGCGCGCCGTCAAAATTCTCCGGATCCGTAATTTCGTTGCCTTCGGCGTCCGTAAAAGTAAGTTCCCAGTCCGCCGGAGCGGATACGGGCTTGCCTTCGCCGTCGGTCCACGTCCAGCTCGAGGCGGATTGCATGGCGGCCATGACCTGGCCCATGCTAGTTCCGGAGGGCATAGTAAGCGTTCCGGTCTTGCCGTCGTTGGTCGTAACCGTATAGACAAGGTCGGGAGCCTTCTCCAGGAGATACTGACCGTTCTCGACATGGAAGAGGCTGTCGGCAGTCGGATCGGGGTTCGCGGCTGGCACGGTGGTCTCGATCTTCAAATCAGTCTCGAAGCCTTTGCCGCTGATCGTTCCGGCGGTGGCCCGGAATTGCTTTACCCCGTCGATGGACAGGGATATGGAGCCGTCGTCGGCTACAGTCCTGACTGTGTAACCCTTGTTAGTCAGCTCCTGTTCAAGGTAATCGACCAGCTCTTCGTTGGTCATATCGCTCTTTATGCCATCAATATAATCTACGGAGCCGTCCTCTCTCACGAGCATGAAGGTCAGATCGTCGCCGTCTTTCTTATCCGTCGCGCCGTTGATCTGCTTGTCCAGCTCGTCCTTGCCAAACTTCAGGGTCGTGGTCGCGGCGGTCACGGAGCCGCCCATGGCGCCTTTGTCGCCTTTGGCGTCCGTCAGCTTTGTATTAATTTTGGCCGCGTCAACGCCGGCTGTTTTTATTTCCAGCCAGGGGACGCAGGACAAATTGACGCCCCATACGCCGTTGGCTTCCATGGTAATGTTGACGTCGTCGCCGCTCTGACTGTTCCTGGCCAGGGCTACGAGGAGATCCTGTTTCGTGGCTCCCGCCTTGATTTCGAATGTCCTCGTGTTGCCGTCATCCATCGTGATTTCGAACTGGATCAGGTCGTCGTCGCCCATGCCGTCGGCCATGCCGCCTACCGCGTTGAGTTTCTCTGTTCCCTTATCTTTAAAATCGTCGAAGGAGACGCGCAGGGAAGGCGGGGTATAAGCGTCCTCGCCGGTCTTTCTCCGCGTAAAGGACTGGACGTCCATTACCAGGTCGCCATTCTCCAGACGGGCGTTGATACCGCTGGCGGAGTTGTTCAAAGCCGTTACAAGCTCGTCTGCCGTAGCGTTGCCCTTGACTACCACGCTCTTTTTCGTGCCGTCGCGCAGGACGATGTCGAAGGTGTAAGACGTGGGATCAGTCAGGCTCTCTCCCATATTCATGGCCGAATTGCTTGTCCAGACCGAAGTGGAGTTCGTCGCCTTCATGCCGACGAGATTGCTGTCATGAATGATCAGATCATTTTCCACGCCTGTGTCTTTGCCGGCTACCTGGAAAACATAGCCTTTGCCAGTCTGGATCAGGCTGACCTTGATGCCGGGATTATCCGCCGAATTGTTAATCATGCTGGCGAATGACTCCAGCGTGGTATTGGCTGGAACCTTGAAATCATGCCTTTCGCCGGCGTAAGTATAGCTGAAATACTGATCCTGACCCGTGGTGTTGATGACGTCGGTCTTCGAGTCAAATATATGACCCGTATTGGCCCAGATGGCGTTGCTGGCAACCTGGCTTACATTAATGGTATGCTGCACATCCTGCGCCGAAGCGTTGGCAACGGCGGTGATGATATTGCTGTTGCTGCTAGTCACCTGCTTGGTTACAAAGTTATTTTTGTCGCTTAACTGACTCAACATGCTGCTGGCGGCCTGGATCTGCTCTATGATCTGCGTAAAGCTTTCGTAGCGCAGGTTCCAGTCGCTTTTCCAAGCCTCGAGACGATTAAGCTGCGTCGACTCAATTTTCTTGAGCTGACTCAATACCTTTTCAAAATCGGTATCGTTGCCGCTCAGGCCGAAAATGGCGTTGGAGCCAGATATACTGATGCTCATTGTTACCTCTAAAAAAGCAAGTTGCGGAATAAATCCGGAAAAATTTACTTTGCCATATCTTATGCAAAAAGCGTGCAAAGAAAAATTTTCCGTTTCCTGGCGAAAGCGTCGTCTCCCGAACCGCGCGTAGGACGACCAGGGCTATGGACGCGCCCCCGGATGCGGCGTTTTATGAGGACCGTATCAATAGAAAAGATCGGACGAAGCGGATAAAAATGAAGGGAGATAATTTTCGCGGATATTAATAAGCAAAATCCGCGCGGTCAAAATCGAAAAAAAAAGGGAGCCTGTCGGCTCCCCATGGCGAATAATTATGATCGCCTATTGACGGCTATTGCGCTTTTCCAAATATTTAAGAATACCGTCCTTGCTCATCTGATCCTTGGTAGGCCACAAGGGCATATCCTGAACGGTCTCCTCTTCGATGATAATAATCTCTTCTTCCGGAGCGGGCGGTCGCGCGGTCATACCTTGAGAAGCCGGCGGCGGAGGCGGCAACAGCGCCGGCGACTGCGACGCGGGAGTCTGGACCGCTGGAGGCATCATGGGCGGGCGTCTCTTTTCCGGAGCCTGACCGGCTGGCGGAGCCTGTCTGGGACGCTGGCGCGCTTGCGGCTGTTCCGCTGGCTGTTGGGACTGTTGCGGCGTTACCAGCCACTGCGTGCCATCCGGCGCTGTAATGATAATTCCCTGGGGAGCGGGCTGGGGTTGCCTTGGCTGAACCTGAGGCATAACGGGAGGAGTGTCCGGACGCTGCGGCTGCCTCATATCAGGTTGCGGCTGCCCAGGTTGACCGGGCGCGAAAGCGGGGCACTTTGGCTGACGTTTGCCTTCGGCGGGAGGCATGGGGCGATCGCCGGGGCGCGGCGCGACCATATCCCCGAATGGAGGCATGGTTTTCGGAGGCTTTTTGGCGTCCGGCGGAGGCATGGGCCGGTCGCCGCGTTTCGGAGCCATCCCCGGCGCGGAATCGGCCGGGGTAATCGCCGCGAGGAAGGTCTTCAGGAAACCGACGGAATACTTTTCCATATCGGCCAGTTGTTGCGGCGTGGCGCCGGCCTCGCGGGCGGCTTCTATCAAAGTCTGCGCCGACTGCATATTGTTATTAATCGCTTTCTCGAGCTTCTTGAAGGGATTAGCCCGCTCCTGCTTTGGGGCCGCTCCGCGGACAATGGAATTCAAGGTGTCGCTGTCCGGCAAAGGCGGAGCGGCGTGGGCGAAACCGGTCGCGACTGGAGCGGCGAACAGTCCGCCCGCCAGGGACATGGTAAGAAACATCCTGCGCATTTTCATGCAAACTCTCCTTGGATGAGTATCCTTTTGGCAAAAAATAATATAATTTTTAAGGTTTTACAATTTTTAATTTTGGGACCGGAGCGAGCGGCGCCAGCAGGACATACAGTCACGGAGCGTATAAAATTCAAGCGTCGCTCAAAATTTATACAATACCTCGAGCGACAAGTGTATAATTTTTTTGCGATAATAGACAATAAAGGTAATTCTCAGGAAAATCTGCTATTATTTCAATAGTATACATTCTGGCATAGGGGTTGCTATATCCTTGGCGAAGGCGACGAAAGCCGCCGGGAAAACCGAATAGGGAAAAATAGAAAAACCGGAGACAGGCTCTCCGCTCAACAATAAAAATCATACTTTATAAGAGGCGCCGATGGAGCAAACTTCACAAACGAACGGAATCCGTCGTACCCCCGTTCGTTTGCCTTCCTTTTACATTTCCCCCCTCAAAAATTTTCCCTCCAGACAATCCCCTCCTTTACGGTCGTCGCGCAGCGGCGGCCGTTGTCTTTTTAAACAGCCTAGCCGCGGCGTCGCGCCTATTTTTGAGGCTGATCGCCCCGTCAGGCCCCATGTTTTTTGTATTTATGCGCGAATAAGAACAGTATCGCCGCGCAGGCCATAGCCATGGGAATACCAAACAAAGCCGGCGAAGTCAGGCCCAAGCCCCCGCTTATCGCCAGACCTCCGATCCAGGCCGCGAAGGCGTTGGAAACATTAAAAGCTATTTGAATTCCGGCGCCTCCCAGAATCTCCCCTCCGCGGGAAAACCGGACGATTAGGTATTGCAACGGGCCGCCCAGCCCGAAAAGAGCGGCCGCGCCAATGAAGGTAAGAATTAAAGCGAGCCAGGGAATCGAGCTAAAGAAGTAAACGCAAATCAAGGTGGGCGCGATAAGTGTCGCGACCCAGGCGGATATGAGAGAAGCGCGGAATTTGTCGGCGAGACGTCCGCAAACGATCCCGCCAAAAACCATTCCGGCGCCGGCGACTATCATCACCCATTTTATATGGTGGGGCGCGATACGAGCCACGTCGCGCATAATGGGCTCCATATAGCTATACCAGCAATAAACGCTCCCTTGACCCAGGAAGACAGCCGCGTAAATAAGCCATGGCGCGGGCCATTTTAAAAACATGAATTCCCTTTTCAGACTTTTGCCCTGTTCCGGCGCGCGATAAGGGATAAATCGCCAGACGCCTAGAATGGCCAGAAGCCCCGCGCCCGCGGCGAGGAGAAAAGTATATCTCCAGGACCAGGTATAGGAAAGCAATGTCGCGACCGGGACGCCGGCGAGATTGGCGAAAGTCATGCCCAGGGCCATTACGGCGATAGCGGTGGCGCGGGCGCCAGGCGCGACGAGGCTGACGGCTACGATAGCTCCTACTCCAAAGAATCCCCCGTGGGGAAGTCCCGCGAGAAAACGCGAGCAAACAAGCGTATGGTATCCCGGAGAAATGGCCGCTAGCAAATTGCCCAGGGCAATGGCCGACGCCAGTCCAAGGAGGAGGGTTTTATATGAAAAATTCCGGAAAAATACCGGCAGAGGGGCGCCCGCGCTGACGCCAATGGCGTAAGCGGAAATAAACTCGCCCGCTTCCGGTATGGAAATTTTCAGCTCCCCGGCGATATCCGTCAGAATTCCCATCATGGAAAATTCGGCTACCCCAAGGGCGAAAGTTCCGCAGGCCAGGGCTAGCAGACCAAGGCTTCCCATACGCAACCCTCATTTTATATGGCTATATTTCCTCAAATATTTGCCAATCGCGGCGGATTCCGTCAAGCCGCGGCTCGCGGACAGGATAGGATTCTGAACGGAGAAGCGATAGCAAACAATTTTTATTGACGCGAATTTCGCCGGATACTAAAATTTTCGCAAATTTTTAGAACAGCCTGGAGAAAGTATGGAGCGATACTATCAGGAAGAAATAGAATGCGCGCCCCGCGAGACGATATCCGCGTGGCAGGACGAAAGACTGCGCGAAACAGTGAAGCGCGTTTATGAAAAAGTGCCGTATTATCGCGATTTGATGGATAAAAAGGGCATTAAACCCGATGATATAAGAGGCGTGGAGGATCTGGGAAAACTTCCTTTCCTGACCAAGGATGATCTGCGCGAAGCGTATCCCTATGGAATGCTGGCGCGACCGCTGAAGGATTGCGTCCGTATTCAGTCAACCAGCGGCACGACGGGCAAAAGGGTGGTCGCTTTTTACACCCAGCATGATCTCGATGTTTGGGAAGATTGTTGCGCCCGGGCCATTGTCGCCGCGGGAGGAACCGACGAGGACGTGGTCCATGTTTGTTACGGGTACGGTCTGTTTACCGGCGGCCCAGGACTCAACGGCGGCTCGCATAAGGTAGGTTCGCTCACGCTGCCCATGTCCTCCGGCAATACGGAGCGTCAGGTGCAATTCCTTTGCGATCTGGAGGCTACAATCCTCTGTTGCACTCCCTCCTACGCCGCTTATATTGGCGAAACTGTCAATGAAAAAGGGTTGCGGGATAAAATAAAATTGAAAGCCGGTATTTTTGGCGCCGAGGCCTGGAGCGAGGAAATGCGGCGCGATATAGAAAAAAGCCTGGGTATAAAAGCCCACGATATTTACGGACTAACTGAGTTATGCGGTCCTGGCGTGTCCTTCGAGTGTTCCGAGCAGACGGGCATGCATATAAACGAGGATCATTTTATAGCCGAAATCATCAATCCGGAGACCGGCGAAGTTTTGCCGGAAGGCGAAAAAGGAGAGCTGGTGTTCACCAGCATAACAAAGGACGCATTTCCTCTCATCCGCTATCGCACCCGCGATATTTGCCGGCTTACCCGTAAAAAATGCTCTTGCGGCAGAACCCATGTCAAAATGTCGAAACCCATGGGCCGAAGCGACGATATGCTCATTGTCAAAGGCGTAAACGTTTTCCCGTCGCAGATCGAGACAGTGCTGGTCAGCAAAGGTTATCCGGCCAATTATCAGATTATTGTCGACAGGGTAAAGAATACCGATACGCTCGATGTGCGCGTGGAAATGACCAACGAGATGTTTTCCGACAATCTGGGCTCTGTTTCGGAACGCGAAAAAGAGCTGGTCGACGCTTTGAAAGCCATGCTGGGAATCACCGCGTCCGTCAAGCTCGTCGCGCCCAAGAGCATCGCCAGAAGCGAAGGCAAGGCCGTCCGGATTATAGACAAGCGCAAATTAATTTAAACTGTCTTCCGGAGCGGAAGGAGGATGACAAAATGCCACTGAAACAATTATCGGTGTTTATCGAAAACCGCCCCGGCTCAATCGCGGAGGTGGCTCGACTTTTGCGCGACAACAGCATCGACATGCGCGCCCTTTCCCTGGCCGACGCGCGGGATTATGGGATCTTGAGAATAATAGTGAACGATGTCTATAAAAGTTCGACTGTTTTCAAGAATTCCGGCTTTATTTTCAAGATTACTCCGGTTGTTGGCGTTCCGCTCAAGGATTCCGCCGGAGGCTTGGCCGACGCGCTGGATATCCTGGGAGCCGCGGAGATCAATATCGAATATTTATACGCGTTCACTGGCAAACAGGAATCGAAAGCCTACGTAATATTCCGGTTCCCGGACAAGGATATCGAGCGGGCGTCGAGAATCTTGGCGGAGAACGGCTACTCGCCCATTACCGAAGAGGAATTATAGATCTTTTCCAGTATGAAAAACTATTTTAGCGGAGGAAAAAGATATGTTTAAAAAAGCGATGGCAATGGCGGCTTGCGCTACTTTAACAGCGGGAATCGCGATGGCGGCGGAGCAATTGTACAAAAAGGAAGATCTCAAAACTTGGGATCGTCAGGATGTCGCGGGCGGCAAAGGGACGCTATATGGCAAATTTTCGCATACACGAAACGACGCTCCGGAGGATTGGGCGATCAAGGAAATTGGCTGGATGACATTGCAACCCGGCGACTCCATAGGCATGCATACTCACGATAAAAACGAGGACACTTATATCATCGTGTCCGGGGAAGGCGTGTTCACGGATAGCGCGGGGAAGGAAACTCCTGTAAAGGCCGGAGATATTACTATAGCCCGCAAAGGCGATTCTCACGCTCTCAAAAATTCCGGAACCGAGCCACTGGTATTCCTGGACATTATTGGTCAGCAATAAGAAGGATACAGGATTCCGGGCGGTCGCGCTATTGGGCATATAATATCGGCTCGCGTTTCGTGTCGGAATTTCCTCATATTCTCGCGCGATTTGCCCTCGGGGCGCGATAAATGAAAAGGCCGGCGAGAAGCCGGCCTATGTTTTCGAGAAATTTTACACTTTAAGATGTTCGGGCGGCAAGCCGTAAAGGGCGCGCAAAATTTCTTTGGCTCTCAAGAATTTTTCTGGATCTTTCAATCTGTCGCCGGCGCGATTTATGTAAAAATCAAGCCTGTCCATAGCTTGGCGCTCGCTGTCTGACGCGGCTTTGAGCCCTTCCGCTATCGCCTGAGCGGACTGTTCAAAGAATCCCGGTTCCGGATGCCAGTGGGTATGAACGTTTTCGCTCCAGTCATCGGTCATAATTTATCCTCCTTGGCGGGAGATTAAACTTAATAGGCGCGTTTTGCAAACCGGAGATTATATTTTAAAAACAGCGACCTTCGCGTTGCGAACACGCCCGCTGA
The DNA here is from genome assembly GCA_947176055.1 of uncultured Desulfovibrio sp. Classification (GTDB taxonomy): domain Bacteria; phylum Desulfobacterota; class Desulfovibrionia; order Desulfovibrionales; family Desulfovibrionaceae; genus Desulfovibrio. Next base: position 3,927 of record CAMWPE010000044.1, on the reverse strand, counting down.
AATAGGCCGCAAATGATGGCGCCTCGCGATTAACCGCGGTATAAAACGCGGATCGCTCTTATTTGAGCGCGTAGAAATGTAATTATTTTTTCAGGAAAATTATTGAGAGCTTAATAAACCTCTGAAAATATATTGAAGCGCCGCCAGGGAAGCGTTGGCGAAAGCCAGAGCCTCGCCTTTTAATTTTGGGCGAGGCTGGTTACTTTTATTAATTTCCGTCAGCTGTTTTTCGATCAAGGTATCAATGGCGTAGCGTTTTAACGCGAGCTTCCGTAAAACAGGCGCGTTCGCTATGGCCGCGGAGTACCCAGAAACCAGCTCTTCCGCGATTTGTCTGGCTGTTAACTTTCTTTTCGTTTTTCGTCCGGAAAAATTATATTCTTCTTCCGCGGCGATATTGTCGGGTGTTATGTATCCGCAACCGCCGTACTGATCGTATTCGTAAACTGGAATTCCGAGTCCCAGGCCATACTGGACAGTTTTTCCAATAGTGATGATCGCGTCGTAATTTAACAAAAGTTCGGGAGTGATCAGTCGCGCTGTATTAAATTTAGAGCCAAAATAATCGATATCAAAGTCGACAAACTCCGGGAGGGCGATCAACTCCTTTACGTTGTGATTTGTTACTACGCAGATTTTCCTGATTTGCTTGTTCCAGGATTGTTTTTGGGCGGATTTGGACAGAAAAGAGAGTGGGATGCAGTTCGGTATAATTGTATAAATTCCGGGATTGAGTCCATACTTGCGCGAGCTTTCGTCGACCGCTTCCCGTGAGATGGCGCCTATAAGATCGAATTGCGGCAGAAATTGGAGGGGGGGAAGCTGTTCAACCTCCATGAACGAGGATAAACTCATGGAAATCGCTTTTTTGTATTTCAAGCCCTTGTAAACCAACGCTGGAAAAAGGAGCAGATGCAAAGCGTAAACCAGATCAAATTCGGTTGCGGGAAATTTTGTCAGGGGACATACCTTGAAACCGCGCTCCTCGGCTAAACGGCGATTTACGTCCGCTATAAACACCGAACCGATTGTTACATTCCAACCTTTGCTTTTAAAATATTCTGCGTATTCCATTATATGAATGAATGAGCCGTGAAGCCCTTCCATATCCATGCATAGAAAAAGAACATTCATAGATTTCCCGACGTTTAAATTATAGACTATATACGTCCGCGCAATTTAATAAAGTTTATTTACGGCATGGCCGATGTGACTGAAAGTTTGGTTACAAGTCAAGAGAGAGTTCGCCGCTATAACAAATTTCGCCTTAAAATATCCTTTAACGGCGGAATAAATCCGTTTTGGAGTATTTTTGCGGGCGTCTTGTCGCGCTCCGCTTCGCGCGGCAAAATTTGCCAAAGCGCCTGGCTATTTCCAATGACCGCGCGTTAAAAATTCGCTCTGTTTAAATTGTGTAGCGATATTTTTGTAGGAGACAAATTGCGGCGCGCTTCGCTTGTGAAAGCAAGTTTTCCCACGCCCCCTTTCAAAGAACTTTATCGCGTTCGCTTCGCGAACACGCGAATGTTATCATACTTAAATTCAACGAAATATTTTTCCCATACGTTGGCGCGCAGCGTAAAAAATTAAACGCGGATTCTAAATTCCGGGCTGTATCCAATCAATTATTTTTTATTATGGTCGACCCAGGATAATTCAGCCGGAGATTTTTGGGTGGTTACAAAGATCTCCAGAAACGCGCTTTAAATTTTATGCTTTTTTCGAGACGTACTCGCTTCCAACCGCACGCTTACTCTTGTCCCGACGTCGTTTGGGCTCATCGTAGCCGCCTTTACGGCAACGGATAAAAAGATCAATAATATAGCTAAATTATATATATCCAAAATTGTGCGTACGGCAGTCGCTCCATAAAAACACAAATAAGTTCCTGTCGCAACATTTAAGCGCCCAGGCCCAGCGCCAATCTGCATAACGTAAGCCTACGCGTTGAGTTTTGTAAATTGCATGTTGCTGAAATCATTTTCATACGGTTCGAATTAATGATTATGATTTTCTAAGTTGCCCAGGCGGCGGCGCGCATGACGATGATCAAGCCAGTCAGCGTCAGCGAGTTTTTTGTCTACGGTAGTGAACACTAACATTTACGCCAGCCCACGCTGGCAAGTTTCTAAGCTGCCTATGCGGCAGTGAACGTTTTCTTCACGCTATCGAAGATAATCCTTTGTTTCTAAGCTGCCTATGCGGCAGTGAACAAAGGGCTACGCTCGCAGCGCTGGTTGCGAAATTTCTAAGCTGCCTATGCGGCAGTGAACTTGAGATGTCGGCGCCGTTCCACATTACGCACTTTCTAAGCTGCCTATGCGGCAGTGAACATTGCGCGCATACTTGAAGAAAAGAGGCGGCTTTTCTAAGCTGCCTATGCGGCAGTGAACAAGATAAGAGATTACTGGATACTTCACTAACATTTCTAAGCTGCCTATGCGGCAGTGAACATTGCGCGCATACTTGAAGAAAAGAGGCGGCTTTTCTAAGCTGCCTATGCGGCAGTGAACTTCCGTCCGCCGCCGATTTCCTGATTCTCGGATTTCTAAGCTGCCTATGCGGCAGTGAACAAAGACGCGCTGGCCAGCGAGTCTTTTATAAATTTCTAAGCTGCCTATGCGGCAGTGAACAGCGCGGATTACGCAAACGCGCTCTATTTCACTTTCTAAGCTGCCTATGCGGCAGTGAACATACCGGTAGTGGGACGGTTCTGATGATTTTCTTTCTAAGCTGCCTATGCGGCAGTGAACGCACATATCTCGCTATAACTGCTTTTTTTAACTTTCTAAGCTGCCTATGCGGCAGTGAACGAAGACGGGGCGCGAGTGTGAACTGTAAAGCCATTTCTAAGCTGCCTATGCGGCAGTGAACAAAAACACCGCAAAAACTCAGATCGGCCATACCTTTCTAAGCTGCCTATGCGGCAGTGAACAGTCTCGTCGCACTCTTGGCGAAGGCACCATTTTTCTAAGCTGCCTATGCGGCAGTGAACGTCTGCGCTTCGGCGATTGTGCCAGCGCGTTCTTTCTAAGCTGCCTATGCGGCAGTGAACTTTCAGTACAGGTTGAAAAGACGTAATAAAGATTTCTAAGCTGCCTATGCGGCAGTGAACACTGCCGCTGGTGCTTGCGGCAGGAATGCGACTTTCTAAGCTGCCTATGCGGCAGTGAACGCGGAGCGCGTGCGTTACACCGACATGGATAATTTCTAAGCTGCCTATGCGGCAGTGAACGCGGAGCGCGTGCGTTACACCGACATGGATAATTTCTAAGCTGCCTATGCGGCAGTGAACGATGGAAAGATCTATTTCGATTCGAAGAATATTTTCTAAGCTGCCTATGCGGCAGTGAACGAAAAAATTAGTCGTGAATCCTGCTTCCCAGATTTCTAAGCTGCCTATGCGGCAGTGAACACGAGAATCATGTTGGCCGTCATCTTTTGAGGTTTTCTAAGCTGCCTATGCGGCAGTGAACGCGCAAGAAGGCAGTCTTTAACAAGTTCAATATTTCTAAGCTGCCTATGCGGCAGTGAACTTTATAAAGAGTTTTCATTTTTTTTGAGTGCGTTTCTAAGCTGCCTATGCGGCAGTGAACAAGATCGCAATGGTCAAGTCGTTCCGAATGAATTTCTAAGCTGCCTATGCGGCAGTGAACTGTGGTCGCGGGTTCTTTCTTCGGCGATGTATTTTCTAAGCTGCCTATGCGGCAGTGAACGACGAGTCCGATCCTCGCAGGGAAAATATAGATTTCTAAGCTGCCTATGCGGCAGTGAACTCAATGACGGCGAGATCCCGTCGACTAACGACTTTTCTAAGCTGCCTATGCGGCAGTGAACGCTTTATTGAGTTCGTTATGGAAATTAGCCCATTTCTAGGCTCTGTCGGCACTATAGGAACAGCGCGATTAGAGCGAGCGCAACAAATGA
>CAMWPE010000043.1 GCA_947176055.1 uncultured Desulfovibrio sp. | reverse complement strand
CCGTCGTCCCGTATATTCTCGTCCGCCGCGTAAGCGGCCAATTTCCCGTATTTGTCCAGCATTGCGTCCAGTGCCGCGTCCATATCGTCAAGGGCCCTGGCCAGCTCCTTTTCTTCGTCCATGTTAAAAATTCCGGCCGGCGGCTCCATGGCTTGCCTGGCCGCTTTTCCTCCGTCCCGGGGTTTGTCCGGAGGCATCTTCCACGTATTCCGGTAACGGGCGACGTTGGCGGCGATTTGTCCCGCCAACGAGTAATGACCCCGCGTCAGCTGGCTCAACGAATCGTTGTAAAATTTGATAATTTTTTCCTGATCCAATTTAGCGGAAGCGCCGACGCGGGAAGCTCCGTCAGTCTTCGCATCCGTCGCCGCGAATGTTCCTGGCCAGGAATAAATTCCGCAAACAAGGACGAGAGCGACGCAAAAAAATCTCGATATTCCAGGCATCGTCTTACCGTTTTAACGCCTATTGGCCTCGACCCAGGCGTTGAAATTCTCCAAAGTCTCGCTCCAGGGGAAAGCTCCGCCCTTGAGTCCATTCCCCACGCCGTAAAAAAGAGTCCCGACATACTCCGCCGCGTCCAGATCCGTGGTCGAATCGCCGACCATCGCGATATCGGCCGGATCCAAACTTGTCGAGCGAGCTATTTTTTCCAGTAATTGGGCCTTCGCCGGCGGCGTTCCGTAAATTCCCGTAAAAAACCGGCTCAAATTCCTTTCCGACAGCACGAGGTTTACTTCTTCGTCGGGAGCGCCGGAACAAACATACATTGGCAGGACGCCATGCCATTTTCGCAACGCGTCCATCGCGCCCGGAATCATGGGGCATTTTCTGACTTCTTCCAGCGCGTATTTTTCAAATTTCTCTCCCCACTCCTCGCTTTCGTCAGGCTGGATTGGTCTCTTTAAAATTTCGTCAAAAAACCATTCGAACTTTTTATAGCGGCTGACTCCCCCATGCGTCGAATGATAAATTACAAACCGATCAGCGGCCTCTTCGCCGTACGGCTCCGCCAGACGCCGGAAAGCCCGCGTTTTTACGGGAACGCTGTCCAGAATCACGCCGTCGCAGTCAAAAACAAGACATTCTATAGCCATATCCGGACCTCATTTTCTCATGCCGATTTCCCGGGCCGGAACTCCGGCCACGATGGAAAAAGGAGCGACATTGCGGGTAACCACGGCTCCCGCGCCGACAACCGCTCCCTTGCCTACGCGGGTGTCCGGCGTTATTACGCAATTGGCTCCGATCCATACGTCCTCGCCTATAATGACCTGACCAGGAGTATGCCCCTGATCCATTATGGGCGCGTCCAGTCTGTCAAAAGCGTGATTGGCCGCCCGGATCACGACGCCCGGGCCGATGGCTGTTTTCGCGCCCACTTCAATATAGCCGTTGTCCGCGCTTAAATGCGCGCATGGGGAAACAGACACATTGTCTCCAAGGATCATTTTGCCGCTGTTGGCGGTCAAGAATGCCAGGCGTCCTATCCGGCATCCGTTTCCCAGACTTATATTGCCCATTCCCGAAATTGTAAGGCCAGAGCCAAAACGCGCCGCGCCGCAATTGGCGAAAAACCAGCGCCAGAGCGCCAGTCTCGCCGCCATTCCCAGCGGCGTGGGTATCCAGCCAACCGAGGCTACGAGGAGTTCTTCGCAGCCGCTCCTTATCCTCGCCGCGGCCGACAGACGCTCCCTTTGGCTCATTTTTTGTTATACTTTTCCATCAATTTGTCGTCTTTCATAAGTCTCGCGACGCGCGCGAGATCCTCCGGAGTGTCAACGCTCCAGGTTCTCGCGTCGGTCGGCGCCATTCGCACTTTTTCCCCATGCTCCAGGATGCGCAACATATCGACGCTCTCGTAAATTTCCAGCGGACTCTCCTTCATTTCATTAAATTTTAACAGATAATCCCGCCGGAAAGGGATGACGCATACCTGTTTGCGCATGGGAACGCGATCCGCGCCCTTTTTTCTGGAAGGAATGGGCTCGCGGGAAAAGTAAAGCGCGTCGCTGTTATTGTCTATTACTACCTTGACTTCGTTGGGATCCTCAAATTCCTCCAGCGTGTCCATTTCCGCCATGAGATTGACCACATTGACAGACGGATCTTCCAGCAACGGTTTGACCGCCTGTTCGATCATCCCGGGCGTGACCATGGGTTCGTCGCCCTGGACCATCACAACTATATCGGCCTTTTTGCCCGTTTCCTTCTCAATCTTCAGAAGAGCCTCGGCTGTCCTGGTGGAGCACCGGACATGCGAATCGCTGGTCATGACGCAATTCAGGCCCGCGCTTTCGCAATAATCCTCGATAATGGGATCGCAGGTAGCCACGTAAGTAGCGGACAAAATGGGACTCATAGCCGTCCTGAACGCGACATGGCCCACCATGGGAACATTGTGAATCAACGCTAGCGGTTTGCCTGGGTAACGGCTGGAACCCATCCTCGCCGGAATAATCGCTATTATATTTGGCATTTGTCACTCCCAGTTTTCCTGATTCGCGGCGACCGACGACTTATTCCGCCAGATACCGGCCGCCCTCTTCGTCCTTGCCCGTGTTTATCGCCTTATGCTCCTCCTCCATGACCCGCAATATACCCTGGCCCAGGTCGACCGTAAGCGGGGGAACCAGTTTGCGTCCGATTTTTGGCATGAATGAATAAGGCGTTATTTGATAATGTCCGCTGGCGGGATCATGTTCGTAATTTATCTTGAGTTTGGTTCCCAGCATTTCCTCAAGCATGCGGAACAGATCTCCCACGCGCATGGGCTGGTTTCCCGATATAATGATATTCTGGTTAGCGAATTCCGGCTCGAGAATTTTCAGCGTGGCTTCGGACGCGTCGTCGACATGCACATATTCCCGCAACGCCTCGGGCGAGCCGTAATATGTTATTTCTCCTTTCGACAAAGCCTCGTAAACGAATCTCTGAATGGCGTTGCGTCTGTCCGCCCTGGGTCCGTAAAGCGAACCGTAACGCAGAATGGTATAGGGCAAATTATAGGTCGCGTGGTAATTTTCTATATAGATTTCGCAGGCTTGCTTACTGCACCGGTAGAAACCGCCGGATTTGCCGTAAACGTATAGCGAGGACGCGAACACATATCTTTTTATATCATTCTTGCGGCAGGCTTCCAGAACTGTAAGGTTGCCCATGACGTTTGCGCGCGCTGTATCAAGAGGCCTCGCGTTGGCTTCGCCAATATCGGCGATTCCCGCGTAATTAAAAACTACGTCGACTCCCCGCGTCGCTTCGTCCGCGATCTTCTCGTCCAGAATGTCGCCGACGATCATCTTCTGATCGGCTCTTAACCAGGGGGAGGGACGTCTATCGACTATCGTTACGCAATGCCCCGCTCCCGATAATTTGTCGCAGATATGCGAGCCTAGAAAGCCGGATCCTCCAAAAACAGTTATATTCATCGGAAGGATCCGTCCCGCGCGTTTGTTGGGCTATCGGCGGCCGGTCTCGCGGCTGATCGCCAAAGAAAGACTGTGTCTATACCATAAGCTATGAATCTCGCGCCTCCGGCGATTTCCGCGCTCAATTTTTCCGGATTAGGCTCGACGATATGCAACCCCATCCGTTTGCCGCTCGCGCGGCATTCATCGTTAATCTTCTCCATTACGGCTTCGAAGCGCGGATCATCGAACTTGCCGGTCAGCCCCATCGAGCCGGATAAGTCGTACGGTCCGACCATAATCGCATCGAGCCTGGGACATTGCAGGATGCTGGCAAGATTATCGACCGCCCTGACATTCTCGACCTGGGCGACAATAAAAATCTCCGGCGCGATCTCTTCGCGGTAACGGGCGAAATTGAGCCCGAAAGCGTTGGCGCGGCAAAAACCCACTCCCCTGTATTCGCTCGCGGTCGAGCCTTTTTCGCGCCAGAAATCCTGCCCGGGATAGGTGGCCAAATCGATGGCCTTGTCCAGCTGCTCCCGGGTTTCAATCATGGGAAAAATTAAACCCAGCGCTCCGGCTTCGAGAGCGACTTTTATCCACACTTTCGACGCTTCCGGCAACCTCGCGAAAGGAACGGCGCCCCCGCATTCTATACCCCGGAATATGTCTGGAAGATTAGCCGGTCCAAAGCTCCCGTGCTCCATATCGACCGCCACCCAATCGTACCCGGCCCGAGCGAGCAATTCGGCGGAGTCCGGAGATGGCAATTGCGCCCAGGTTCCAACCGTAGGCCGGTCTTCCCGCAATTTCGCCCTGATTTCACCCAATGTCACCGGCGAACCCTCCCTATAATTTCCCCTATCATAACGCCGTATCCTCGCCCTTTCAATACGCCGTTCCGAGCGTCCCCGGCGACGCTCTTCTCCAGGAGCGGCCGCTCGCGTCGTGTAGCGAAACATATCCCCTCGCCTCGCGATTGATGACAAATTCCCGAAAAACGACTATATAAACGCGGGTTTCGCGCTAACCGTTCCGGAGCGCTTTCAAGCGGGGATAAATATCATGGCGAAGAATGAAAAGTTAAGAAACGTGGCGATTATCGCCCATGTCGATCACGGCAAAACTACCCTGGTGGACGCGCTTTTCAAACAAAGCGGCGTCTTCCGCGAGGATCAGCGCGTCGACGAACGCGTAATGGACAATATGGATCTCGAAAGGGAGCGGGGCATTACCATCGCGGCGAAGAATTGTTCGGTCAACTGGAATGGAACAAAAATCAATATCATCGATACTCCCGGGCACGCCGATTTCGGAGGCGAAGTGGAACGCTCCCTTTCCATGGCGACCGGCGCGATCCTTCTGGTCGATTCTTCCGAAGGCCCTCTGCCCCAGACACGTTTCGTCCTGAAAAAAACCCTCGAAGCCGGTCTGCCCGTCATTGTCGTCATCAATAAAATAGATCGCAAGGACGCCCGTCCCGAAGAAGTATTAAATGAAATTTATGATCTGTTTATCGATCTCGGCGCGACCGAGGAGCAACTCGAATTTCCCGTGCTTTACGCCATTGGCCGCGACGGCGTCGCCATGGATTCCATTGACGACGAAAGAAAGGATCTCGGCCCGCTTTTCCGGGCGATTATCGAAAAGATCCCCGCCCCGGAGCACGATCCGGAGCAACCTTTCCAGATGCTGGTCGCCGATCTGGATTATTCCGATTACGTGGGTCGCCTGGCCATAGGCAGAATAATGCACGGCGCGGTTCGCGCTAAAGAGGCCCTGGACTGCGTGGGCGAAGACGGAACGCCGAAACCGCTCCGCGTCAGTCGCCTGCAGGTTTACGACGGACTTCGCCTGGTCGATGTGGACGAGGCCGGCCCCGGAGATATAGCCGTGCTCGCGGGCATCGAGGCTGTCGCCATCGGCGACACTATTTGCTCCAGAGAAAATCCCGTCGCCCTGCCCCGCATTCGCGTGGACGAGCCCACAGTAGCCATGCGCTTCGGGATCAACACTTCCCCCCTCGCCGGTCGCGAAGGCAAAATCGTGCAATCGCGGGCCATCGAAGATCGGCTAATCAAGGAGAGCCTCCGCAATGTCGCCATCCGGGTGGAAAAAACCCGGGACAAGGACGCATTCATGGTAAAAGGCCGCGGCGAATTTCAACTGGCGATCCTGATCGAAACCATGCGCCGCGAAGGTTTCGAGCTGGCCGCGGGACGCCCGGAGGTCATTCTCAAAAAAGACGCGGACGGCAAAACTCTCGAGCCCATCGAGCGCCTTTACGTGGACTGCGACGAAACTTTCATGGGCGTCGTCACGGACAAGCTGGCGCAACGGAAAGGACGCTTATTAAAATGCGACAATGGAGGTTCTGGCAGGGTGCGACTGGAATTTTCAGTCCCCTCCCGCGGATTGATCGGCTACCGCGACGAATTCCTCACCGATACCAAAGGCACTGGCATCATGAATTCATATCTTGAAGGTTACGACGAATGGCGCGGCGATTTTCCGGCCCGTTATTCCGGCTCCATAGTCGCGGATCGTCCGGGATCCGCCGTGGCTTACGCGCTTTTTAATCTCGAGCCCCGCGGAACATTATTTGTCGAACCGGGAGATCCCGTTTACGAAGGGATGATCGTAGGCGAGCATAACCGGGAGAACGATATCGATGTCAACGCGACCAAAGAGAAAAAACTTACCAATTTGCGCGCGGCGGGTAAGGACGAAAACGTCATCCTGACTCCTGTCAAACGGATGACGCTGGAGAAGGCCCTGCATTTTGTCCGGCCGGACGAGCTGGTCGAAGTAACGCCTAAATCCATCCGCATGCGCAAAATCGAATTATCGGCGCAAAAACGCTATCAGGCCGCTGGCAGGGCCGCGAAAGAAAAAAACTGACGCGCTCCTAATCCGCTTGAATTCGCGGAAAAGCGCTTTTGTCAAAGAAATAACCAGGCCGCTCTCCCGCGAAATAGCCAATTATAACCCTCCGCATACCGGCGCGCCGGAATGTTCCCATGCCTTATTTCCTGATTTATACGGCCCTCTTTACCGTAGCCGCTCTTGCTAAATCCCGGCTCAAACCGGACGCGACGGAATTTTATATCCGGGGCCGAAGCGCGTCCGCCCCGGCGGTCGCTTTTTCCCTGCTGGCCGCTTGCGTTGGCGGTTCCGCCACAATCGGAATGATCGATCTGGCGGCCAGCGCGGGAACGCCGGCATTCTGGTGGTTAGGTTCGGGATGCTTTGGCTTTTTCTTTCTTTCGATCTTGCTCGCCAAAAAAATCCGGGCGAGCCGATCATTCACAATGCCGGAAATACTGGCGAACATCCTTGGGCCACATTTTCGTGTCTGCTCGTCCCTGATTATCCTGGCGTCCTGCTTTGCAATTCTCGCGGCGCAATTGAGCGCTCTATCCCTTATCATTTCAAGCCTCTGTCAGCTTGCTTCTTTCCCCGCGACATTGCTCGGCGCGGGAGCTCTCCTCCTCTATACGATTATCGGGGGACAAGCCGCTGTCATGCGCAGCGATATCTGGCAGTTTTTAATCCTCCTGCTCTCCCTCTGCGTCCTTTTGTATTTTATCTGTCAAATCCCGGATGCGAACCGCGCCATAGCCGATATTAAAATCGAAATAGTCAATGATAAATTCGGTTTATCGCGCCTCTGTTATTTTTTGTTCATTATTGGCTCCGGATATCTCATCGGTCCCACGCTTTTTGTCTCCCTTTTAAGCGCTCGATCCTCCCGGGCGGCGGCCAATGGCGCTTTGCTTGCCGCGCCCTGTCTCGCGGCGACGGCCGCGCTTATTACAATTCTAGGAATTGGTTGCGGCGCGCTCGCGCAGACGGGTACGGCGGCAAGCAACGTTCTGGCTAACGTTCTTAACAATAATATCCCCTCCTGGGCAAAAATTCTGACGAGCCTGGGTCTTTACAGCGCGATAATTTCCTCCGCCGATTCCTGTCTGATGACCGCGGCGGCTGTCTGCGCCAACGATATTTTCCGCCGCCCGGATCCATTTTTCGCCCGCGTCGCGATGCTTGCCATTACGGTCGGAGCCTTGCTTTTAGCCACGCAAGGTCAGAGCATATTGGCATTATTACTTATGGCTTACGATATTTTCGTCTGCGGTATAGTCGCGCCTGTGTTCGTAGGCATTCTTTTTCCTGGCAACGCAAAAAAAAGCCGGGGCTGGTTCTTCGCCGCCATGATCTGCGGCTCGCCCCTTGGCTTCGCTTCCGCCTTTTCGGGAAATTATCTTTTCAGTATGGCGGGCCTTATGATCGCTCTTTTCTTAAGCTTTTTTGGCGTTTATACGCGCAAACGCGGAATATACTCCAGCTCCTGACCCAAATTAAATGAAACTCCCCGGAATTCCGACAAAGCGATATACCGGGGATAAAAAAATAAGCTAACTTAAATTTCCCGAACGACTGCGCTTTCTCGCCGCGAAAACGCCCGCGAAATCACGCTTCAGGAGGAAATTGTCCCATCGTTAGGAGATAATTTTTCCAACAAACTTTTTTTATAAACGCGAAAGGCGGTTATTTAGTCGCCTTTTTCTCGCCAGAGGGATTCCAAAGCGGCAATCCGCAGGCCTCAAGATATTTGTTTATAGCCTGTTCGCCGCCAATATTCTCCGCCGCTTCCGGCCATACGCGAGCGAAAGCCACATCCCGCCAGGGCGATTCGTCTTCAATTACCGAAATATGGACGCCCTCGCCCATAAGCACCTTCTTCGCCATGGCGTTCATTTCTTTTTGATATTGCAACGACAAATTCTGGATATTTTCGCCGGCCCGGATAAGTATTCTTTGATCCTCTTTGGACAGACTTTTAAAAAGTTTGTCGTTGATCACGAGCGGTTGCAAATTATATAAATAATGCAACTCCGTAATATATTTCTGCCCTACGTCATGGAATTTCATGGCCCGGAAGCCGCTGTAATCGTAACACTGCCCGTCTACCAAATCGTTTTGCAACGCGTTGCGCGTAACGGGCCACGCGAGAGGCGTGGGGATAGCGCCGAAAGCCCGGTAAGTTTTTACCATTACGATATTCTGGGGCACACGGATTTTCATGCGGCGCATATCTTCCAGCGTCTTTACGGGATGCTTGGAATTAGACAGGAAGCGATAGCCGTAATAAGTCCAGGCAAGGATTCTGAAACCGGCCTCTTCCGCGTAGGAATTGAGCAATGCCGCGGCATTTCCCGTGGTGCCGCGGACGACGGCTTCCGTATCCGGGAATAGATACGGCAGAGTGACTACGCCCAGATTCTGCACCATTGGAATCAAATTGCCTACTCCGCCCAGAGCCATCGCCAATTTTCCGGATTGCACCCTTCTGAACTGGTAACTTTCGTCTATATCAAAGCCGCCGCTATAGACGAGATCCACTTTCATCTGGCCTTTGCTTTCCTGATCCACATAATTCTTGAAAGCGATGCCAAGGATGCCCATCTCGGAATCTTCGGGATCGCCCAAACTTAATTCAAAGAGCTTAGGTCCCTTCGCGGATCCGGCATCGGCGGCGACGAGCCTGTCCGCGCCGCAGAAAACGAAAGCGACGAACCCTAGAGCCGCGCAAATTGTCAATAAAATTTTTTTCATTTTATTTTCCTTTATTGAATATAAAGGCGACTCCCGAAGTCGCCTATATCATAATTCTTACTATCGCAAAGGATTCTTTTACGGCGCCGCGGTCGTCATCATGCCGGGCAAAAGCATTACCAGTTTCGGGAATACCACCAGCAACACTATCGCTAACAGATTGGCGAAAACCATAGGCAACGCTTTCAGGGAAATTATTTCCAGCGACTGGTTGGAAATACCGGAAGCGATAAACATATTCTCGCCAAGGGGCGGCGTGGAAAAACCTATGCCGCAACAACAGATGAGAATCAGGCCAAAATGAATGGGATCGACTCCATAAGCTGTCATTATCGGCAACAAGACCGGCGTTACCAGCATGATGATAGCCAGAGTCTCCATAAACATGCCAAGAAAGATCAGAAGAATTACGACGAATGTCCAGACCATATAGACATTATTCGTAAAGCCCAGCACCATATTGGCTATTTCAACAGGGATGCGATAGGCGGTGAGAAGATAGCCGAACGCCGTGGCCGTGAATACGAGCACCAGCACACGGCCGGTGAGCCAAGAAGTGGTGTTGAGCGAAGCCATAAAGGCCTTGAACTTAAGTTCCCTGTGAATGAACAGGCCAACGAACAGAGTATAGAAAATGGCGACGATGGCGGCCTCGGTGGGAGTGAACAAGCCCGCGTAAATGCCGCCAAGAATAATCAGCGGAGCGAGAATTGACCAGAATCCATCTTTTAGACTGAAAAGCAGATGCCGCAGGGACCAGGGATCGCCGCCAAGGTTCTGTTTGCGGCATTTCAGATAATGCAGGATGCAAAGGGACGCGGCGATTAGAAAGCCTGGAATAAAACCGGCCATGAACATTTTGGAAATACTGACCTGACCGGTTACGCCATATATGACCATGGGGATGCTGGGCGGGATAATAATGCCAATGCCTCCCGCCGTCGCCGTGGTGGCGGCCGCGTAAGCGGTGTTATAACCGCGCTTGGTCATGGCCGGAATCATGAGCATGCCAACCGCGGCGGTGGTCGCCGGACCGGAACCGGATATGGCGCCGAAAAAAACGCAGGACAAGACCGTGGATATGGCCAGACCGCCCGGTATGGGCCCGACAAAAGCTTCGGCTACGGCCACCAGTCTACGCGAAATTCCCGACGCCTCCATTAGCGCCCCCGCGAGGACAAAGGCCGGCAAAGCCATCAGCGGGAAAGCTGTTAGCGACGCGAAGGCGCGCTCGATCATCATCGCCAGATCAATATGGAGAAGGAGGAAACAGATCATCGTCCCGACGCCAAGCGCCACCATGATGGGACAGCCGATAAGGAGCAGGATGAAGAAAACCAGGAAAAGGAGACCGCCGATCTCCAGGGGAGCTAAAGTCGCCATCAGTCGTTGCCTCCCTCTTTTTTGCCTCCGGCAAGCGCGCCCTGACTCTCCTTGATCGCCTCCTGATCCGGATCCGCGATTTCCTGTTTCAGGACAAATTTTATGTAATTAACCTGAATTATCCGGATAGCCATTAATAGGAAACTGATAGGAAACACAAGGTAAACGTAACTCTGATCCCAGTCCAGCGCCGGCGTATAATATGGAAACTCGAGGAGATCGAGAACGACCTTGTAACCTTCGAAGGCCATGATCAGGCTAAATACCAGCCAGATCATATCGCTTATGAACAGCATGAGATTGGCGAACCATTTGGGCGCCTTCATGAATTGCAAAGTAACCCGGTTCAAGGCGCAAAGACGCGTGGCGTAACAGGCGCCAAAAAGAATGAACCAGAGAAAGGCGAACCGAGCGATTTCCTCGGTCCAAGAAAGAGAGGCGTCCAGAAAGCGCAGGATGATCTGCATGAAAACCACGCAGACAAAAAATACCAGCAGGAATTGACAAATATAGCTTTCAAAATGATCCATGAAAGCCAGGAAAAATTTTTTCACGCTCCTCCCCCTGCTAACCGTCGCTTGCGGCGGCAAGGTAATCGAAGCCTCTTCGGGCGACCGCGCGAACGGGTTGGGAACAGATTTTCGGGGACGCGCTCCCGCGCGGAAAACCCGTCCCGCGCCGAAGCTAAAGCGGGACGGCCGGAGAGTCGTCGCCTCCGGCCGTCGCCAGTCTAGTCAGTTATTTTCCGGGATGCCATTCGGGCTTGCCCATGGCCTTCAGGTATTCGTTGATCGTGGCTTCGCCGCCGACCTGATCCGCGATATTCGGCCACGCCTTCTGCAACGCGGCTTCCTTCCACGCGGCTTCGTCTTCCAGCTGATCCACGATCAGGCCTTTGGCGATAAGCTCGTCCTTGGCCTTCTGCGCTTCGGCTTTTTCAAAATTCAGCACTGTCTCCTGCGCGAAAATACCGCCGTCGACGATGATCTTCTGCAGTTCGGGAGTCATCTTCTTGAACACGCGCTCGCTGACAACCAGCGGTTGCAACTGATAGGTGTAATGAACTTCGCTCAAATATTTCTGCTTGGCTTCGTCAAACTTCATGGTTTTGAAGCCGATATAGCCGTAGCACTGTCCATCGACAACGCCCTGCTGAAGGGCTGTGAAAGTTTCGGCCCAGGAGATCGGAACTGGGCTGCCGCCAAAGGCCTTATAAGCTTCGATCAGCACCGGACTTTGCGGAACGCGGAACTTCAGATCCTTCATGTCGTCCAGTTTCTTTATGGGATGCTTGGAATTGGAGATATAGCGGAAGTCGGTGTAGGTCCAGCAGAGCACGCGGAACCCGGCCTTCAACGCGAAGGACTGCAAAAGCTCGGCGGGCTTGCCATTTGTCCCGACTACGACCTCATCGAGATTTTCGAAGAGATAGGGAAGGTTGAGAATGCCGAGGCGCTTGTCAAAGGGCACGAGGTTGGCTATGCCGCCCACGGCGAAGGGAATGGAGCCGCGTTGCACGTTCTTGAAAGCTTCGCTCTCGTCGCCCAGCTGGCCATTAAAGAACAGCTTGAACTGCACGTCGCCGTTGGTCGCTTTCTCCACGTAATCCTTGAAAGCCTTGGCCGCGACGCCTTGCTCGGAATCTTCCGGATCGCCCACGGCGATGTCGTAGGTGGTAGCCGCGAACGCCGTTCCGGCCATAAAAACGAATGCCACAACCAGAGTTAGAAGTTTTTTAAGACTCATCAGGCTCTCCTTTGATGAAATTAAAAAACTGGAAAACTTGGGATTTTATGAACCGAGATTAGCCTTTTTTTTCACATTATACAATAGCCGATCCCGTTTTTCCCAAGTTTTCCCGCCTCAAAAAAACTTGACGATCAACGCTGCGCGTCTCAACTCGCCATCCTTAACGCTTCCAGCAATTCATCGAGACTCTTGGCCGCGTCGCCCAGCTCCATAATTACACCAGGGCGCGAATACAGCGGATTTTCCACGCCCGCGTAGCCGGGTTTTTCGTCGTAATTGCATATTATAATATCTTTGGCCTTATCCACATCCAGGATAGGCATCCCGTAGATAGGAGTTCCCTCCGCCGTGTTCGCCGCCGGATTCACCACGTCGTTGGCGCCGACGATAATGACGAGATCCGTGTCCTTGAATTTCGGATTTACGACGTCCATCTCGAGCATATGCTCGTAATCCACGTCGGCCTCGGCCAGAAGCACATTCATATGGCCGGGCATGCGGCCGGCGACGGGGTGAATAGCGTAATCGACCGTCGCGCCGTTGGCTTCCAGCGCGTCCGCAAGCTGTTTCACCTTGTGTTGCGCCTGGGCCAAAGCCATGCCGTAACCTGGCACAATAATTACCTTTTTGGCTTCTTTCAATAATTTGCCTGGATCGGCCTTTTTGGCCGGAGACGCATTCTCGGCCGCCGTTTGCTTGCCCAAATTTTCTCCCGCCGGTGCGGATTCCGCGCTTTGCAAGGCGTCATTAAGTTCCGCGACGGTTTTCGCCGCGTCGCCCAGCTCCATAATTACACCAGGGCGCGAATACAGCGGATTTTCCA
>CAMWPE010000042.1 GCA_947176055.1 uncultured Desulfovibrio sp. | reverse complement strand
TCATTATTATCTTCAGTAATTATATATTTTATAATTACTGAATTTTTATCTTTGGCAGAGTTAACGTATTTTTCAATAGTTTTTAAAGCTTTTGAATAACGATCAACTTTCTTCATCCTTAAGAAACTGTCGCGATCGTAAGAATCAAGGCTGATTGTTACGGTGCCAACTCCATTAGTTAATATTTCATTTATTGTTGGACTATAAACTATGCCATTAGAAAAAATATTTTGCTTATATCCCTTTTCAGCCAGCTTTGGAGCAATTGAAATAAATTCTTTATATATAGACGATTCGCCGCCTCCCCAATTAAAATCTGTAGAAGAATTGATACTGTTAGTCTCTTCAAGCTGAGCGATAATCGGAGCGAGAGGAGGGATTACTGGATTACGCGACGTTTCAATAGAGCAATAGGCGCATCCGCAATTGCACAGATGCTGGTGTATATTAATCATGATTCTTTTAAAAATCATATTTTCAGGATCCATGTATTGCGGAGAGGTATCTATTTTCAGCTCGCATCCCTTACATAAATCGGGATTTGCCTGCATTTTTTCATAGAATCTTGCGATATAGATTTTGTAATTTTTTATATCATTGCCGTCATTATTCCTTGTAAATTTTGGAATATTTGGCAAATAGATAGCGCAACAGGGACTTAAATGTTCAGGCAATATATTCAAATGTGATTCTATCCAATCGCATCTAGCCATAATAACTCCTAATCAATATTTGCCGCAGTTATAATATTTTTAAAACCTAATTCATACTTCGCTTTTTTGTATAGGGAATGGATATATTGGGAGCGCGCAAAAATTACTAACGGTTTTTCATTATCTATCTCTTCTTTCATAGGATAAATGACTGGGATACCGTCAACTTCTTTCAAATTGTTTCCTGGTAGATCGTTAAAAAGAGCAATTGGTTTTACGCTCTGGAAAAGATTTTTTCTTTTCCCGTAAGCGCTACCATTTCCCCAATAGTAAACTTCAGATTCGCCTAAATCTTTTATCCTTGTATTTAAATATTTGCGGTGTTCGCTTTCATAGGTATTTATTAAAAGATTACCTAATTGCCATGGGTTCTCTTTATAAAATTTATCTTCAATTAATGTATTAAATTCAGATTCAGGGAGTATATGGCTAAATAACGCAATTAGGGAATCATAGTAGAATTGTCGATTAGAAATAGGGACTGAGAATATCTCCTTGTGTCCGGAAAATAATTTTGTCTCGTATGGCGGCGCGTATAATTTTGTAATTGAAACCCATACTCTCCTTACAAATGAAGGATCGAAGGGGAGTTGCCTTAAAAATTCCCAATTTTTCTTAAGACTCTCTTCTTTTTGTAAGGGATTACCTAAAATCATTAATAACTGAACAGGGATATGACGTTCTAGCATAGCGCGAGATACCGACAATATATGTTTGTTATTATTTTTTCTATTATATATCCTTTTACAAAAATCCTCGTCTCCTGTCTGCAGACCGACAGAGAATGTAGCCAGGCCGGCCTCCATTACGGCATTTAGCAAGTCCGGCGAATTATAAAGTTGATCAGGCGATAGATATATCCAGAACGGCAAATTTATATCGCGCTTATATTCTGTAAAAAATTCTGTTAATTCATCTATCGGCCATACGAAAAATTCATCCCAGAACTGAACTACGCGCATGGGAAATTTCTTTTTTGCTTCTTTTAATTCGGCAAGCACATTTTTTAATGAGCGTTGCCTTACCCTTGGGACGGTCAGACCTTCATTTTTATAGATACTATGAAAGAATCTTCCTCCGCAGTAACTACAATCTCCCATGCAGCCGCGAGAACCAAGGATAAAGTATCTAAAATTATTGCTAAATGAATTCACATCCGTATCGGATGGATCGAAAATCGGCTTCGCGGCATTATTTTCGATAACAATATCGTTTTCCAGTCGCATAGCTGGAAAAGGGAAATTGTCAAGTTTTTTTTCCGGATAGCGAAAGGGATTGTTGACTAGATTATTGTCCTCGTCCAGATAAGATATATTTTTAATACCTCTCCATTCCTTGCCGGAGCTTAAAGCCTCGAGCAATTCTTCCATAGCGTATTCGCCTTCGCCCCTATTGACTGCGTCGACTCCCGCTTTCAGCGGAAATAGGGGGTCGATGGTCGGTCCGGCGCCTCCTGCTATCAAAAAAGCGTTGGGCGCGGCTTTCTTCATGGCAGGGATTATTCTATCCAGATATTTAAAATTTTTAGATCTGGTACCGAATCCTATGACGTCAGGTTTAGCTTTCGCAATCTCTTCCGTAAATAAGCGCAATTCTTCCGGAGTAATATCATTTTGAATAAATTCCGATATTTGACCATCCCTGATCAGATTACACTTATCTACCTTTTCCTTCGTAGTAGCTATGGGAACAGGCAACACATCGCTCTGGGTTTTTAAAGCGACGATCTTTACATTATGTCCCTTATCGCGCAACCATGTTGTCAAATATCTGATTCCCAGATCTTTGGGATCATAAAATACAGACAAAACTATATTCATTCTATTACTCCAAAGCAATCGTTAACTTATAATCATTAATTAAACAATAAAAAAGATAGCGATTTATATTTGATTCATAAAGTTAAATATTTAATAATAAAAATATCAAGATATAGATTAATCCCTAGAATAATTAATATAAAATTCTCAGGTTTTATCAGTTCGCCTTCCCCAATTCCTCCAGAAAGCCCTTAGTCAATATAGGAATAGCATTGGCGCCCCTGTCAAGAAACGAAGTATCATCGGCGTCCAAATACCTTTGCAAATAGGAAGCGAAAGTCCAGTTGCCAGGCGCTGAAAATTCTTATAGCAAATCGCTCTTGAAATTCTCTTTACCAGCGAGACAAGCTCGGATGGCAATAACTTCGCGGGAATCTTTGCCAGACGAATCCGCCATAAAGTATTGAAGATTTTCAATCGCAATGCGCTCTAATTATAGTTACTCAGAACAAACTTGTTGAGCTAATAAAACGAGCGCTATGGAAAATTATTATATATTATAAATAATTTTAATGAGCCAGCGGTTCAGTAGTTATACACGCTGATATATTATTTCTATCAATAGAATATCTATTTATTAGAGAACGATAGATTGCGCCTGAATTATTAGTAAATATAAAAGTATGAGCATTCTGCAGCTCTTCTTCGCATTGATCATGAGCGCGTACTGGTATATTTTCGATGTGGCTTGGGGACGAGTTAATAAATTTAGTATCAATCAAAAATGCCTTTGGAATGATTCCCCTTTCTTTAAAAAATTTCCAATTTTTTTGAAATTGATTTCCTATACCATAAAAAAATATTTCTTTATTTTTAACTCTATTTAAAATTTTCTCTAATAAATTTATTTGAACTCTACGCAAGATATCAAGCGCGAATCTCTTTAATAAAGCCGGTTCCTTTACAAATTCAGTATTGGAAAGGGCGTATTCCACTTCTTCGTCTGTGCCAAATTGTCTCAATTCCATTAAAAGGGCTCGCCTCCACCATTCTTTCGCTGTCATAGGTTCTTTGATAACTCGGGGGGCGATTTGAACCATAGGAGCCTTAGGAAAAACTTTAAGACGAAATATATGCAATCTCATTCTAAATCGATCCAAGGGATCGAAAGGAATTAATTTTATAAAATCGAGATTCTCGCGAAATGTCTCATCATCCTCGTAACAATGTCCTTCAATCATCTGAATTTGAGCTGACAAATATGAAGAAAACAATAAATTAAGATATTTTAAATAAATAGAGTTCTTATTCTTTCGCGTAAAAAATTTTGCCGCAAAATTTTCAGATCCAGTTTGCACTCCAACGCCCGTGCAATCCAATCCAGCGTCTATTACATATTGTAGAATTTCTGGATGTTCAATAACTTTTAAATAATTCATATATATAAAAAATGGCAGACCGACCCTTTTTTTATATTCTCCAAAGAAATGGTAAATTTCTTTCGTAGTCAATGTATTGCACTCATCAACAAAATAGATATATGAGAAACTTTTTCTATCTATTCCTTCAAGTTCATTTAATACTTGATCAAGATCTCTCTTTCTCGATTTATATGATTGCGCTCCATCCTGTTTATATAATTTAGCCCACAAACCTCCCGAGCAGTATGAACAGGAATTTACGCATCCTCGGCTTATAAAGGTGCTATAAACGCCAGGGCTTGCCGCAGGCGAATCCAACTTTCCATAAGGATCAAAATTCTCATATAATTTATCAGATTCAATAAAACTGCAGATATCGTCGCTATAAGTTGGAGGCGGATACGCGCCAATATTTCTTACTTGAGCACTTAATGGATTTATTATATATTTTTCGCCGCTTTTAAAGGCTACATTCTTTATATGGCGCCAATTTCCCTTCGTGTCATAACAGTTTGCCAATTCGAGGAGGGCTTCCTCTCCGTCGCCCCTGACGACGACATCGATGCCAAAATCAAGGAACTTTTCCGTTTCAAGGGTAGGTCCATAGCCTCCAGCAATTAGCAACGCGTTCGGCGCGGACCCCTTTATTATTTTTATTAACTTGCCCGCCAACCCCGCGAGAGGAGATCGAGCGCTTATACCTATTATATCCGGAGCATTTTTTTGCAAATAATTTTTAAGTAATTTCTCTTCTTTATTGCTCCAAATCTCTTTTTCATATGTTAAGGTAACGATCTCCGAGTTACGCAGATATTGATAGCCTATATGATTTTCGATAGGATACTCGCGAGTTTCCTCGCGCAGATCCTTAAAAAAGAGATTGCGCGTTAAATGGCCGTTCTTATTTAAGAAAGAAGATAAAATTCTTGTGCCCAAATAATTAGCTTCATATAAACTTATAAGAATAATTTTTGCCATCTATATTCCTTGATTATTTCACATTCCTCGCATATTCTATTTTTTATTAGATTCTTTTGAGGACTTTTCCAGCTCCTCCAGAAAGCCCTTCGCCAATACAGGAAAAGCGCTGGCGGCGATGTCAAGAAACGAAGTATCATCGGCGTCCGAATATCTTTGCAAATAAGACGCGAAAACTCCGTTGGCCAGGCGCTGAAAATCCTTGTGATATTTTCCCCTAAAATACTCGTCCGCGACTTGATAGGTTTCCAGCTCGCGCATGCCCTGTTTCAACCTGTGCGCCACGGTATCGCCGTCGGCGCTGGCGTAACCGGCGTTGGGATGACGGCGATAACGGCTCATTATTTCCGGCAAAAAGCCAATTTTACCGTTCTCCGCGTGCAAAAGATGCCAGTACCAGTCGCCTGGCACCAGATCGTCGCGGAACCATGGGGGCAGGCCTTCGGCGAAACGCCAGCGGTACATTACCGAACTGGTCTGCATGGGATTGCCCTGCAAAAGATCGGCCAATGATAATTTCCGCATCGATTGATCAGGCATGACAGCCCTGTTGGGATATATTTGCGACGGACGACCGTCTTCGTAAAAAACTTCGGTATAATGAAAACAGATCGCGCAATCTGGATTGGCATCGAGGAAGTCAATTTGTTTGCGCAATTTATATTTGTCCGTAAAATAATCGTCTCCGTCGAGCAGGGCTATATAAGGGCTCTTGCAGAGATTAAAACCCGTCGCGATCAGGTTGGGAGGTTTGTATTTGAACAATACCGGCTTTATCCGCGGATATTTTTTCGCGTATTCGCGTATTATTTCAGGCGTGCGATCAGTCGACGCGTCGTCGATTATGATATGCTCCATATCGCTGCCAAGATCCTGCATGGCTACGCTTTCGATGCATTCCCCTATGTATTTTTCCTGATTATAAGCGAAGGTAAGGACGCAGCATTTGGGAACACCGGCCCTGTCCCGTTCTTTCCCTCCGGATAAAATTTCAAAGAATCCCTGTTGCCAGACAGGCAGACCCCGTCGCGCCACCGGATTAGTTTCGAGAATTAGCGCCTTTTTAGCTTCCGGAATCCGTTCCGCCAAACTCCCGAGAGCGATAGGCTTGATTTCAGTTTCGGGCGACTCCAGGAACTTCTCGGCGGCCTGGTCTAAAACATTTTCCAGTTCCGGATATTTCTTGCGGGGGAAGCGCCAATATTTGCCGATATATTCCTCCAGCTTGCGCGCGTCTTCGCTTTTAACAAGACGCTCCGCGGACGCGCCCTTTTCGAAGTCCGCGATCATCCCGCGCCATTCTTCAAGACTGAATTGATTATTTGTCGCGGGCAACAATCTGTTCGCCCGCTTGCCTGATATTGAAAGAGGAGCTAGGATATTATTCAGCTCCTCGTCCCATGGGACCTCGAAGAAATCAAGAATCGCTTTTTCGTTCTCAGCGGGATTATTGGAAGCTATAATACGCAGACGCTCTTTGGGAACAGCGCGCTCGACCGGCGCGAGCAATTTGTCGATCCTGTACAGTTCCCTGTCAAAAAAACTTTTGCGATACCATTTCAGCTGATTATTGTTATTCGCGAACGAGCAGTAATCGTTGTAAAAAAAGAAAGGATGATCGATGATAAGCGCGACCGCGAGATTGTCGTATCTGGTTTTAAGCAGATTCGTCAGCGCGCCAAAGGCGGCGATATTATTGATATAGATATTAAAAGCGAGACGGTTGGAGCGTTTTTCCAGCGAATCCAGCCATGATACGGATCGCATACGCATGGTCGCCGCCGGAAAACCCCGGGCGAGAGTCTGGCCTATGGCTTTCAGTTCGTCGCCAAACTCGCGAATGGCCAGTTCGCCCTCGCTGTAGCGATTAATATGCCTCGTAATTTTCGCCGTGTCATATGAAGATTGCGCGCACAAGCGACCGATAAGAGTCAAGCGGGACGCGTTTGACATATTATCTCCTGCCCGATGGTTCGGCGAAGCCGTAAATTCCCATCCAGCTTGCAAGCGCGCCTATTCTGCCCCCCGACCATATATGCGCCGCCGATCCAAGAACCGCGCCGGCATCGATAAGCCATTTTTGCCAGACCGGAACATCCGGAACAGGATAATAAGCGCGACTGGTTCTGGGCTTCCAGGCGTCGCGGAAAAAATAGATATCCTCGAGCCGCGTCTTGAAGCCGGATTTAAACTCCATGGCCGTATCGAGACCGCCGATAAGCATCCAGAGACTCTGCGGATAATACGGACGTATATGCGTAAAATCGTAATAGAATCTTTCGCCCAGGACAGGCGTTGCGACAATAAATTTTCCGTCCGGTTCCAGATAATTAAGGTAATGGTTAAAAAACTCCGCGAGCTCCCGCGCGTCCATATGCTCTATGATATGGGACATGAGGAGGATATCGTATTTTTCGCCAGTTGGCAGATTTTCGGGAGTATAAACTTCCCTGCCCTGAGCGCGCAATCCCGCGACCTGCTCCGCGTTGGCGTCTACGCCGGTTACGCGGCAACCGGCTTTGTCCATTGCCGGGAAATTTCTGCCTTGACCGCACCCTATATCGAGAACAGATTTGCCGCGATAGCGATTCGCGAAGAGCTTTTCGAGCCGTCTGGCTTCGAAATTCTGATAATGGGCCTTTTTCTGAAATTCCTGAAACATATTATCAAATTAGCAAATTTCATGCCGAATTGATAAAAATTGACGGACCGACGGATTGCCTCCGCGCGAAAACTCGGAATTTCTGGAAAAAACCGAATCGCGCAATCGGTTTATAAACTTTTTATAAATATGGATAGCGAGAGTTGGCGCAAGCGGTTATATCCTCCTGATGAGGAAACTTGATCAAAATTTTCCTGGCGATCTGATCCGCGACGGACGAGAAGACAATTATCGGCTTCTTTTCGCCCCGCAGAGCTTTTGCCGGATCAATTATGGGAATATTGTCAATTTTTTCGTCGCCTTTCGCTCCGTCCTCAAGAATGGCGAGCGGGACCGAGTCCTTGAAGCGGCGTTTGTAAATTTGATAAGTTTCGCCGCGCCCATAAAAATAGACTTCCCGGCCGCGCAAGACCTCGCTTTTTTCCTTCCAGAAAGAATAGCGCGATCTATTAAATATTTCATTAAAAAGATTTATTAATAGCGCCGGCTTATCCCTGAAAGCGGAATTGCGATAAATTTCTTCGAATTCGTCGTCGTCCTTGAGAATATGGCGGACGCGCAAAAGCCAGCGTCTATATTCGATTTCCATTGGATCCATGCGTTTCGTCCGGAGTATGGGAAATAATTCTCCCATCGGAGCCGACGGCAACAGGACAAATTTAAAGACCATAATGGCTGTCCGCGCGGGAAAATCACTGGAAAAAGGCAGTTGTTTTATAAAATCCAGCGAAGCCCGAAAATCCACCTCGCTCTCCGGCGCATGACCGGTTATAAAATGAACGGCGGAGTTAACCCAACGCCGGTGAAAAAAATTAATTGCCTTGAGCTTTTCTCCAACATTAAGTTTGCGATTGTACACATTTTCCGAAAGGGTTTTGCTGCCAGTTTGGATACCCAGGGCGAGGAGACTTAAACCTGCTTCATAGATGGATTTAAACCTTTTTGATTCTTTAATAAGAAAATCAGTTTGAGGAGAAAGCTTGAAAGGCAAACCAACTTCCTTTTTATACGCGTCAAAAAATTCGATAAAATCTTTTTCGTTGCGGATAAAAAATTCATCTTGAAAATTGATATAAGTCGCGCCCAGATTTTTTGCCTTTTTGCATTCGGCGATTGCGTCTTCCGTTTTCCTCGTCCTGTAGCGTATTACAGGATTTCCGCTTTCCCTGTATAAATTTAACCAGTTGCCGCCGTCGCAATAGGCGCGCCGGCCTACGCAACCGCGACTGCTGGTCAGCGCGTAGATCCGCTCGCGCTCGATGAGCGGATCGAGAGTCTCGAGCTTATCGTTTTCTATGACGATAATATCTCCGCTAGCGTAGAGGTACTCCGGCGCCTCTTTCATATCGTAAAGCGGACGCAGGTCATTGGCCCGCAATTTGCCATCCTCCAGCCACGCCAGATTTTTCAAGGCTTTAAATTTGCGATTTCGCGCTCCCTCATCTTTTTCTCTGGAAATAATTCCGGCTATATCCTCGACCGCCTCCTCCCCCTCGCCGCGGACTACATAATCCGCGCCGGCTTTCAAAAATCTGACCGGATCGAAAGTAGGCCCAAAACCGCCGCTCATGATTATGGCCTCCGGCGCGGCATCGCGAATGGCGGCAAAGACATCTTTCGCGGGCGCGGGCTCGAAACTTGTGTAAGCAACGCCAATCCAGGCGGGCGAAAGTCGCGCGACAGTTTCCTTTAGCAGATCCCATTCTTTGGAAGTAAGAGAGGAAGCTCCAGCGGAGGCCGCGTTGGTAGTAAAATGAAAAGTTTTAAAAAATAAGACCTTAACGTTATAACCGCGCCGTTTTAATATGGAAGAGAGCAACCTGATTCCGCCCGCGTGATGATCCTTAACACCAAAAACAAAAAAAGCGGTTTTTTGCATTGTCCCGCGCTTCCGGCTTCGCTGGCAAGACTGCGGTTTAGCTCATTATAAGGCTTCGCTCATAAATTCTCCCGAGTATTTTCAACGCGCGGGCGCCGCTTGCGCCCGCTGCGGATATAAGAACCCGACTGGCTTATGTCCACTGTCAAGACGCGTTTACGGAATTAAAAAACGAGTTTTCCCGGCTGAGGGACGATTGTCGCGCGGAGTCAGGTGAATATTAATTAAACAAACAGTCCCGCAAACGGAAAATTTGCGGGACATTATAATCATGCTGGCGGAACGGAAGGGACTTGAACCCTCGGCCTCCGACGTGACAGGCCGGCGTTATAACCATCTTAACTACCGTTCCGCATGGTAGGCAGTACAGGACTTGAACCTGTGGCCTCCGCCGTGTGAAGGCGGCGCTCTACCAACTGAGCCAACTGCCCTCATGGCAATTTCGTTTATACGCTATCGCCTTGTTCTCGTCAAGAGAATTATATTAATTTTTTTCTTATTTTGTCCTCTCCGTCAGACCCCAGCGCGGGAAGAGGGCCTGGCCGTCTCCGGTCGGTACTTTTTTGGCGTCGCCGCCGTGTCTCGTAGTCAGGTAAATGCTCCGGCCTCCGCCGCGAGAGGAGCTGAAGGCGATAAAGTAACTATCCGCGCAGAAAGACGGTTGCTCGTCGCTGCCCGGCCCGAAACTGACCTGCCGCTCTTCGCCCGTTACCAGATCCTGCACAAAGATCCTGTTTCCGTACGACGTCATTCGGCTGTACACGACCAGGGTGCCGTCAGGCGACAGGTTGGCCTCCGTGTTATACGAGCCATTCATGCTCACCCGCGAGGTCGAGCCGCTGCCCAGATCCTTCAGGAAGATCTGCGGCCCGCCCAGGCGCGAGGAGGTGAATGCCATTTTCGAGCCAGTCTTGTCAAATGTGGGCGACACGTTAATCGAGTTATGCTCTTCGAGAATGCGTTCTTTCTGGAATGTATGATTGAGCAGATAGATCACCGGATAACGGCCTTTGGAGAGCGCCACAGCCACCTTGTTGTCCGGCATGAAAGACGGACCGATAACCACATTGCCTGGGAAACGGATCCTCTGGACCTTGCCCGAAGCGCGATCCCATACGCCCAGGGCGTGGGATTTGGGATCTATATGACTGAAGACTACGAAACGTCCGTCCGGCGACCAGGAGGGGGAAAGGGCCTCGCCGGGCATATTTGTGACGCGGCGCAAGTCGCGACCGGTGGGTTTGACCAACCAGACATTGGCGCTCATTTTTCCGGTTTTTTTCACAAAAGCCAGGGTCGAGCGGAAAAAGTCGCCGCTGCCCGTCAGGATTTCCAGCAGATCCGCGCAGAAGCGGTCCGCCACTTGCGGTAGATCGGAACTGGAAACTTTAGGATACTCCTTGCCGAAAATCCTGCCGCCGCTGTTCGTCTCGAAGGCGCGGATCTGCACCGCGCCCGTACCGGAGTCGCCGTTTGGCCAGTAGGATGTCACCAGGATGTCCGATCCCGCGAGCTGGAAGCGCTTAAAATCCAGATTCGGCGGTTCCCAGCCATTTAATACGGTTCCGCCAAGCACGGCCGACTCGGGGGTCAGCCGCATGAAAGGCAGAAAACTCAAATTTTGATCAATATATTTTTGCAGTTGCGCGCCCATGGCTCCGGCCTGTCTGTCCGGACCGGTTAACGGCGCGGCCAGGGCCAGACTGACAATATTCTGGCCGGGATTCATTATATCGACGCGCAGGGCGGCCTGAGCGCCGGTCGCCGCGAATAAAAACGCGAGCAGGATAACAAGAGCGAATCTTTTCATGCCATATCTCCCGGGCGGATTTTGTTCCGCCGTTTTTAATTTCCCTTTCCGCGATCGCCTACTGTCTTACCAGCGTAAAGGTCAAATCAAGATAATCGCCTATACCCGGCGGGGGGACGGGCACGCGTTTGGCCCTCTTTATGCCTTGCAAAACATATTTATCGAGCAACGCGTCGCCGCTGCCTTTTATTATGGAGCAACTCTGGATTTTTCCGGTCTTGTCAAAGTTTACCTGGGCGGTGGCGTAATATGTTCCCGGTTTTGTCTGGGCCGGCACATACATGGCGTTACGCAGGACGCGAACAGTTTTCGCGACATAGGAGGAAAATTTGGCGTCGTATCTGTCCTGGGCCAAATCTGGCTTCGCCGCCGGTTTGGGCGTTTCCTTCGCGACTTTTTTATCCGCGACCGGTTCTTTAGGAGCTTCTTTCGCCGCCGTTTTGTCCGTACCGGCTCCTTTCGAAGCTTCCGGCGGCGTTTTTTCCGTGACATGCTCTTTTGGCGTCGCTTTTGCCGGGGCCGGAGAGACCGCGCGTTTTACATTATGTTCCGTTGATTGATCAGGTTTTTTGGCCCCGGTCTTCGCGGCGACGGCGTTTTTTGTAGCCGCGTCCTTTTTTTCGCTGGCGGATGGCAGGGGTTTCCCTGTGCTCTTCGCGACCTTCTCGGCGCGAGCTTTGGCGTCGGCGCTGGCGATCCGCGCTCTGACGTCGGCGGAATCATCGATAAACGGCGCGGGTTTCGCGGCGTCTTCCGGAGTCCGCCCTTCCGGGCCGCCCGTCCAGAAAGAAAGATAAATATCGGCTGGCATTCCGTACGGCGGATCTCCAAACGGCGCGGCAGCTTTGACCGCCGCGCAAGCGGACGCGTCCAGGGCCTGCAGACCGGAAGAACGCGTCGCCTTGCATTCCAGCACGCAGCCGCGGCCATCCAGCCCTATCCGCAATTTTAACCGGTATTCGCTTTTTAATTGCGGGGGAGGCGACCATTTGGCGACTATCTTGTCCAGAACCTTGCCGGAATACCCTTCGTCCTGCCCCACGGCCATGACGCTGGACGCTTCGCAAACGGAAAAAGCGGCGAGCGCGCCGAACAGGACGATAACCGCCGCGAAGCTGCTATATTTCATATGCTTTCCCCTCTCCTGTCAGTACCGAAGCCGCGAATATTTTCGGAGCTCGCCGATCCATATGTCCCCGCGGGAAATAAACGCGCGTTATCCGGGCTCCGCAAAACCCGGGAGCCGCGAAATTATTTCAGTGAGAACTCGCTTCGCCCATAAGAGATAATCCCTAACGGCTCGCGACTTATACGCCCGGCTCAAAACGGCGCTTATCCGGTCGCGAGCGGGACTTCCGCCGCGGCGCGCGTCGCCGGATACCGTCGACCGTCTATTTATCTTCCCATCAGCTCGTCCATGGTAAAATGCAGGTCAAGCTCGGTATAAGAACTGTTGGGAGGCGGCGGAAAATCGCCGGCCGCGCTGGTTCGCATGATGGCGTTTACGGCGGAGGCGTCGTATTGGGCGTTGCCAGAGCTTTGAACAATTTCCGCGCGCTGGACTATTCCCTGCAGATCCACATTGACCTTGACCACGCACTTCAAGCTTTTGCGACCGCCCGCGGCGAAACCCCAGTTTGGACGCACGGCAAGCATCACCTGACCTACGTAAACGTCGCCCAATCCTCCGCCTCCGGGACCCGATCCTTCGGATCCTCCGCCGCCGCGATTGCCTCTCGCGTCGCGTTGGGCCTGGGCCAGCGCCTGCTCCACGGCGCTTCCCTTGTCGCCGGAAGAAGCGCGGGATGTCGCTTTGCGCGCCTGTTGCAAAGCCGCGGCTATGGGATCGACCGGTTTCTTCGGGGCCGGCTTTTTTGGCGCGGGTTTTTTCGGCTCGGGCTTTTTGGGTTCCGGCTTTTTGGGCTCGGTTTTCTTCGGATGGGGGTTGTTGGGCTCGGGTTGCGGCGGCGGGT
>CAMWPE010000041.1 GCA_947176055.1 uncultured Desulfovibrio sp. | reverse complement strand
GGAGCGGCGGGCGCTTCCTGTTTCGCCGGCGCGGGCTTCGTCGCGGCGGATTTTTGGGCGCCGGAGGCGCCGGACGCAAGGCAGGCCGCGAATAGGATGACGGCGATTATTTTATAAATGGGGCGGGTCAGAAACATAAGGTCCTCGATAGGGTTGCCAAATCGCGTCGCGCGGAGCGCCGCCGGCGACCGGAAAAACGCGGGTTTAACCCGGCGGTCGCGAAAGGAATTAAACCCGCGGATCGCGAATTAATCAAGAGCCGGATTGGACTGATTCCCCGGAGGATGACCGGGAGCGAGAATTAAATACGCCCCGGGGAGGGATCCGGGGCGCGAAGGTTTTATTATTTATCCGGAGCGGAGGTCAAAGCGTAAAAAAGAGCCTGAGACAGGCTCCGGCAATGTATGTCTGAATCAGGAGTTAAGTTCGGATCGGAATTTGCGGGATAAGCGGAAAACGACTACCTTACGGGGCGGTAGGGTAATCGTTTCCTCGGTTTGAGGATTTCTTCCCTTTCTGGAGTTCTTTTCATAACATTCAAACTTGCCAAAACCGCTGATAAGGAGGGAATGATCCTTTTTTATGGCCTTCTTCATAATATCGAGCAAATCTTCCACGGCGTTTTTCGCGTCCAGGCGATTTTTTCCCGTCTCGTTATAGATGGCTTCCACAATATCCGCTTTTGTAAGTGTCCTGGCCATGCGGGGTCTCCGGCAACTCCTTTAAAAAAATTTAAAAAAACGATTGAAAAATGCCGCTTATGGATATGGGCATACACGGAATGGCATTGCAAGACAAGGACTTTTAGGTAATTTTCCCCGTCGTCGCTCATTCGGAGCCGTTTTTTTTAATTTCATAGTTAAAGTATGGACTTGGAAAAAACGTTGGCTTGAAAACTGGAGCTTATCGCGAAACGGACGACGTCGCGCGACCGATTAATCGGGCAAGCGATCGCCGCTGATCCGGGAGCTCCGTCGCGCGCCGGCGTCAACCGGAGACTCCGATCTCCGGAGGGCGGCGATCCCCAAACGCTCTCCCGAAGACGGCGACGCTCCGGCTATTTTTAATTTGACTTAAAAAATCGCGATCTATAAACAAATTTAAAACGCGCCAGCGAGGCGAATTAAAAATCCTTTAAACCGGAGGCTTTTATGAGCGACGACAAGAGTCGTGTCCAAAACGTGATTGACGCGCTGAACAAGGCGCGGTCGATGGAACTGCAGGCTATTAGCCAATATATGGTGCAACATTACATCCTCGACGATCTGGATTACGGACAACTTTGCGGCTGGCAAAAGCTGATTTCCGTCGATGAAATGCGTCACGCCGAAGACTTCGCCGAAAGGATTGAGGCGCTCGGCGGCAATCCGACATGCGACAAAGCCGGACCCATCGCGCAGCCTCAAACGGTCGAACAGATTTATCCCTTTGACGTAAATATGGAACAGAACACCGTCGATACCTATGACAAACTCGCCGAAATCTGTCGCCAGAATGGCGATCAGGCGAGCGCGGCTTTATTCGACAGAATTATTCAGGACGAGCTTGTGCATCTGCAGTACTATAAGGACACGACGACGCACATCGAGAAGCTGGGCGACGCTTTTCTTGCCAAATACGCGGCGACGTCCAAACATTCCGGACCGATCAAAAGCTTTGTGAAGGTAATGAAAAAGGAAGACTTTTAGAAGGTCTCCGCGCGGGCCGGCGCCGGGCTTTTTATAGCGCCGGCGCGGTCGCGGAAATTATTTTGCGGAACTCATCCCCCTTGTTAGACCTTATTATTGATTGTCCGCCCGCTGGGCGGACAATCGTTTTAGGAGGGGAGATTATGAGCGTTGAAATTTATGAACCGGCGACGCCGGTCCCGGATAGGAAAATTAGGCCGCGATGGACTGGATAAGCTCGCGAGCGTTGGGATTGGCGGGATTGTCGCCAAGGACGGTTTCCAGCAGGGCGCGGGCCTCGTCGGCGCGGCCGAGATAAATGAGGCAACCGGCGAGGGTTACGCGGATAGCTTCTTTTTCGGAAGCGGTCTCGATGGCCCTCTCCAGATAGGAAATTATGTTTTCGACCTGGCCGATCTGATAGGCTTCGCGGACCAGACAATTGAGGGCTACGATATTGTCGCCGGCGATATCCAGGGCGGAAGCGAAGTATTTGAAAGCTTCTTCGTGATCGCCTTTCTCCATGTGAACGAGGCCAATGCCGCACAGGGCCTTTTCGGATTCTTCCAGGGAAGAGGCCTTCTGATAAAGCACCAGAGCCTTGTCCAGGTCGCCGCGCTGCACGGCTACGGTAGCCAGACCCATGAAAGGCGCGGGATTTTTGGAATTGCCGGAAGCGGCCTTGCGATAATATTCTTCGGCTTTATCGAAGTCGCCCATGAAAAGATAGCATTCGCCAAGTTCTTTGTTAATTTCGAAGTCGATCTGAGTATTCATTCTTTCTCCCCTTGATTTCGTTTCCCTTTTTGGCGCCGACGCGCGCGTTGTATTTGCGCCTGATAATGCACTCAGCGTGCCAAAAAGAAATTAGGCTGTAAAACCAAATTGTTATACTTTTTAGAGGGTCTTTAATACCGCGTGATAACGCCGGGATTGGCGAAAAAATCTGGGATTTTGGCGCGTTTAGCGGGAAATAAATTCCGGCGTCAAGGATTTGGCGACCCGAAAGACTAACCTTCGGCGCGGAGGAAAAAAGGGTTAATTCGTCTTGCGACTCAATCGCGAAGGGTCGCGAGCTCCGGTTCGATTTCCAGAAGATGGCCGTAATCTTCGACGCTATGACCGGATTTAATAAAGGACAAATCCGCGTAACCGGCCCAATAGGCGGCGCCTAGTTCGCTGTCCAGTATTTCGTCATCGAGTCCCAGAATTACGCGCCTTACTGGAGGAGAGGAGTTATCGTCCATTCCCGGCGAGGGGATTCGCGCTCTGGGATCGGGAGCTGTGGCGTAGGACAGGGCGACGGATTTTTCAAAACGCCACGCGACGCCGTCGTTGAATCTGACGTTTTCGCCCACGAATTGAAGCAACTGGACCGCGGGATAGACGACGGGATTCCAGGCGACGACCTTGCGTATGGATGGATGACGCAATGACAAAGCGTAGAAGCCCCCAAGCGACGTTCCCATCAGGCAAATTTTCTTCGCGCGGGAAGAATTGATCGCGTCCCAAAGCGCGTCGCGACATTCGACGAAAGGTTTTGAGTAGTCGTATTGGAGACAAAACACGCCCGCGTCCAGAAGCTTGCCCAGGGCGAGTCCGGAGCGGGAAGGCCAGCCTCCATTAAAACCGTGAATATAAAAGAAGCGCATAAATAAGAGATAACAGAGACTGTAAAAGGCGCAATTATTGAGTGGTCAAACAAACAATTTTGCGCTAATATCAGCGCGGGAGAAGAGAGGCCTTTTTAAGAGCTAAAAAGCGTAAGCGCTGGACGCGTCCGGCGTAAAATGGTAGATTTTTTATAATATTCCGGCGAGGGGCGACACTCGACGACGCTTCCCCGCGGATCCCGTTTCGAGGCGTCGGCGTCAGCCGCGCGGCCGCGGGGCGAAAAAGACGCTTTATGAGACAAGTCCGGAAGGCATAAATAGCCAAACGCATTTAATATAAGGAGGAAGCCGATGGCTAAAATGAAAACGATAGACGGAAACACCGCTACCGCTCACATTTCGTACGCGCTTACGGAGACGGCTGCGATTTATCCCATTACGCCATCTTCTCCCATGGCCGAAGTAGTGGACGAGATGGGCGTGCGCGGTCATACCAATATCTTCGGTCAGGAAGTAACCGTTTGCGAGATGCAATCCGAAGCGGGCGCGGCCGGAGCGGTGCATGGCATGCTGGCCGGGGGATCTCTGACGGCCACTTACACGGCCTCCCAGGGTCTGCTGCTCATGATCCCCAATATGTACAAAATCGCCGGCGAGCTTCTTCCCGGCGTTTTTCATGTTTCGGCGCGGGCTCTCGCGAGCCAGGCTCTTTCCATTTTCGGCGATCATCAGGACGTGATGGCCTGCCGGCAAACCGGTTTCTGTTTCCTGGCGTCCGCTTCCGTGCAAGAATGCATGGATTTGGCCCTTGTCGCCCATCTATCGGCCATAGAGGCCAGTCTGCCTTTTTGCCATTTCTTTGACGGCTTCCGCACTTCCCATGAAATAAACAAGATTGAATTGATCGATTACGAAGACGTCAAAAAAATAGTGAATCTGGAAAAGATCGAGGAATTCCGAGCCTCCGCCATGAGTCCGGAAACCCCGAATATCCGCGGTACGGCGCAAAATCCCGATATCTATTTCCAGAATGTCGAAGCTTCCAACCTGTATTACGACGCGGTTCCCGCCATAGTCCAGACCTGTATGGACAAGGTCGCGTCCATTACGGGGCGCTCCTATCATTTATTTGACTATGTGGGCGATCCTCACGCCGATCGAGTGATAATCACGATGGCCTCTTCGTGCGAAGTCGTCGAGAGCGCGGTGAAATATCTCAACGAAAGAGGGGAGAAGGTTGGCGTAGTCAAGGTCCGTCTGTTCCGGCCCTTTGCCATGGACGCTCTATTGGCCGCCCTTCCAGCTACGGCCAAATGCATAACCGTGCTGGATCGGACCAAGGAGCGCGGAGGCATAGGCGATCCTCTCTATCAGGATGTGTGCGCCACATTTATCGAGCGGGGCAAAAAGCCGCCCATGATCCTTGGCGGACGCTACGGTCTGGGTTCCAAGGACTTTACTCCGGGCATGGCCAAGGCCATATTTGACAACATGCTCTCCCTGAAGCCGAAAAATCACTTCACTGTGGGCATTAATGACGACGTTACTTATACTTCTCTTGAAGTCGGCGAGGAAATTCATACCGAACCCTCCTCGACCAGGCAATGCATGTTTTACGGTTTTGGCTCCGACGGCACAGTAGGCGCGAACAAACAGGCCATCAAGATTATTGGCGACAACACGGATCTCTACGCGCAGGCCTATTTTTCCTACGATTCCAAAAAGTCCGGCGGCCTCACCGTTTCGCATCTGCGTTTTGGTCCGCAACCCATCAAGGCTCCGTATCTCATTCGCAACGCGGACTATATCGCCTGTCATAAGAGCGCTTATGTCACAGAGTACGATCTGCTCGAGGGCGTCAAGGAAGGCGGCACATTCGTGCTGAACTCTTCCTGGACGCTGGAAGACATGGAAAAACATCTGCCCGCGAAGCTCAAAAACGACATCGCGCGCAAGAAAATCAAGTTCTACAACATTGACGCGGTTAAAGTCGCCGCGGAAGTCGGCCTGGGCGGTCGCATAAATATGATCATGCAGACCGTGTTCTTTAAACTGGCCGACATCATACCTTTCGATGACGCGGTAAAATATCTGCAGGATTCCATCCGCAAGACTTACGGTCTCAAGGGCGACAAGATTGTCAACATGAACATCGCCGCCGTTGAAAAGGCCGCGCCAGCGCTTACGGAAATCAAGTATCCTGAATCCTGGGCCACCGCTACGGAAGGGGCGGCCACAGGTCATCCCAACGATCCCGAGTACATCCGCGAAATCGTGCGGCCCATTTTGGCGCAACAGGGCGACAAACTGCCTGTGTCGGCCATGGAGCCGGCCGGTTTCATGCCTCTGGGCACGGCGGCCTTCGAAAAGCGCGGCGTAGCCATCAACATTCCACAGTGGAATCCGGACAGTTGCATACAGTGCTTCCGTTGCTCCTATGTCTGTCCGCACGCCACCATTCGGCCCGTAGTGGCTACCGAAGAAGAGCTTGCCGGCGCTCCGGAAACTTTCAAGACGAAAGACGCCATCGCGCAGCTTAAGGGTTTCAAGCTCCGTATGCAGGTTTATCCCGAAGATTGCCTGGGGTGCGGTTCCTGCGTCAATGTATGCCCGGCCAAGCCCAAGGCTTTGGCTCTGCAACCGCTGCCCGAACTCCTCGATCCGGAAAAGGCGAATCTGAAGTTCGCTCAAGAGAATGTCTCGCTCAAGGATGACGTAATGCCCAAGGACACGGTAAAGGGCTCGCAGTTGCAACAGCCTTTGCACGAGTTCTCCGGAGCTTGCGCCGGTTGCGGCGAAACTCCCTACGCGAAACTGGTGACGCAGTTGTTCGGCCAGAGGATGATCGTGGCCAACGCCACGGGTTGCTCGTCCATCTGGGGAGCGTCTTCGCCCACAACGCCCTACTGTCAGCATATTAAATCCGGAAACGGTCCGGCATGGGGCAACTCGCTCTTTGAGGACGCCGCGGAATACGGTTACGGCATCGAGCAGGCCTATGTGTTTCGGCGCAACCGGCTCGCGGACATCATTCGCGAAGCCCTGAAGACGGAGAATCTCACCCCCGAACTCAAGGAAGCTTTCCAGGGCTGGCTGGACAATAAGGAGAACGCGGAAGAGTCCGGGAAATACGGCGACATGATCCGCAACAACCTGAATTCCTTCGATGGGCCGCAGTTCGACGAGATCTGGGAGATGTCCGACCTCTTTACCAAGAAGAGTGTATGGATTTTCGGCGGCGACGGCTGGGGCTACGACATTGGCTACGGCGGTCTGGATCATGTCCTCGCCAGCGGAGCCGATATTAACGTATTGTTAATGGATACGGAAGTTTATTCCAACACCGGCGGTCAGTCCTCCAAATCCACGCCTTTGGGCTCGGTGGCGCAGTTCGCCGCCGCAGGCAAACGCGTTGGCAAGAAGGATTTGGGCAGAATGGCCATGACTTACGGCTATGTGTATGTTGCCTCGATAGCCATGGGCGCCGATATGGCCCAGACTCTCAAGGCTATCCGCGAAGCCGAAGCCTACAAGGGACCATCCCTGATTATCGCCTATTCGCCCTGCATCAATCAGGGTATTCGCAAGGGCATGGGCTGGAGCCAGATGGAAGCGAAAACCGCGGTCGAAATCGGCTATTGGCCTTTGTACCGGTATAATCCCGAACTCGCGTCGCAGAAGAAAAACCCCTTCCAGCTCGATAGCAAGGCGCCGGCCGGCGATTTCATCTCCTTCCTCGAAGGCGAAACCCGCTACGCGGCTCTCGATAAGATCCGTCCGGAACTTTCGCCAAAACTGAAGGAAGATCTCAAGGCCGCGTACGCCGAAAGGTATACCATGCTGAAGCAGCTCGCCGATTTGCCTTTCCCCGGAGCCTGGCCCGGAAACGAGGATGAAAATAAATAGGCATGCCCGCTTCGCGTCATAATTATCAATAACCGGAAACAGGCGCGGCTAACGTCGCGCCTGTACATCTTTTAACAGGCGACGAAATGGATTCGCCCGGTCGACAATAAGGACGAATCCCGCTTGTCGCATACAGGGGAAGTAAAAATGAAACACAGCGCCCTGTACATTACGGCCACAGGTCCGACTACGGGCAAAAGCGCCATCGCCTTGGGCGCGATGCAGATGCTTTCGCGCAGTATGCGCAATGTGGGGATTTTCCGGCCCATAATCAACGAGCCGCAACTGGACTCGCGGGATCCCGATATTAACCTCCTTTTGCAACATTTTAAATTGTCCCAGAATTATCAGGATACTTACGCCTTCACGCAGGCTGAAGCGCGGGAAATTATCAATTACGGCACGCGGAATTTACTGATCGAAAATATTATCCAGAAGTATAAGCGGGTACTGGACAATTATGATTTTGTAATGTGCATAGGCACCGATTTTCTTGGCAAGGATCCGGTGTTCGAATTTGAGCTGAACGCGGAGATAGCCTCGAATTTAGGAGCGCCAGTGCTTCTGGTCACGAGCGGCGATAATCAGCCTTTTGAGGATATAGCCGATTCCATGAAGCTTGTTTATCAGAATATGCAACCCTATGGGCTGGATATTATCGCCACGATTATCAATCGCTCGTCTTTATCGCAAACTGAACTGGATGAATTGCGTTCTTTGTTGGGAACGGGCAACGAAAAGGCGCTAGTGTACGCCATCCCCAATGATCCGGCGCTAGGACGCGCCACAATGCGCGATGTCAAAAAAGGCTTGAACGCGCATACCCTGTACGGCGAACAACATATGGACGCGCTGGTGGGCGATTATCTCGTAGCGGCCATGCATACGGACAATTTCCTGAAATATATTGAGAAAGATCAGCTGATTATTACTCCTGGGGATAGATCCGATATCCTGCTGGCTTCCATATCCGCGCGAGTTTCCACTACGATGCCAGACATCGCGGGCGTCCTGCTCACTGGCGGAATACGTCCGTCCGAAAGCATGGCCAAGTTGATCGCCGGTTTGACCGGAGCGCCGTTGCCCATCCTTCTGACGGAAGCGCACACCTATAGAACCATCACGGCTCTGCAGGAGATTTACGGTCTGATCGAGCCGGACGATATCCGCAAGATCAACACCGTGCTTGGCTTGTACGAGCATCATGTGAACGGCAAGGAAATAGCCAATAAATTGCTGGAGGAGAAGCTGACCAGCCGCATGACGCCCATGATGTTCGAATTTGAGCTCATAGAGCGGGCCAAGAGCGACAGGATGCGGATAGTCCTTGCCGAAGGAGAAGACGATCGCATACTGCGCGCGACCGATATCCTCCTCCGCCGCGAAGTGGCCGAAATCATCCTACTGGGCGATACCGAGATTATCCGCAAAAAGGCCAATAATCTGAATATAGATATCAATAAGGCTATCCTGATCAATCCTCTGACATCGCCGAAATTCCAGGAATACGCCCAGGCTTATTACGAATTCCGCAAAGCGAAGGGCATTACAGAGGAGCAGGCGCGTGACACCATGATGGACGCCACTTATTTTGGCACCATGATGGTCAAGTTAAATGACGCCGACGGCATGGTGTCGGGAGCCGTAAACACGACGGCGCACACTATTCGGCCGGCTTTCGAATTCATCAAGACCAAGCCCGGCTTTTCCGTAGTAAGCTCCGTATTCCTTATGTGCCTGAAAGATCGGGTGCTGGTCTTTGGCGACTGCGCGGTCAATCCAAATCCCACGGCGCAACAGCTGGCGGAAATCGCGGTGGCCTCCGCGCATACGGCCAGCGTGTTTGGCATTACGCCCAGAGTGGCCATGTTGTCCTATTCGACTGGAAAATCCGGAAAGGGAGCGGACGTCGATGTTGTCGTGGAAGCCACGCGAATCGCCAAGGAAATGGCGCCTGATCTGGCGCTCGAAGGACCTTTGCAGTACGACGCGGCGTTCGATCCAATTGTCGCGCAGACGAAACTGCCAGGCAGCCAGGTCGCGGGCAAGGCTACCGTCTTCATTTTCCCGGATTTAAACACTGGCAACAATACGTATAAAGCGGTGCAAAGGGCCGCGGACGCCATTGCCATAGGGCCGGTGCTTCAGGGTTTGAACAAGCCCGTGAACGATCTCTCCCGCGGTTGTCTGGTGCCGGATATTGTAAACACGGTGGCGATAACCGCGATCCAGGCCGCGGCGGACAAGAAGCTGGCCGGAGCGCGTTAGACCCGGATCGGGCCGCTTTGCCGCAGATTGGGGAAAGCGCGAGGATTTTTAATTTATCCGGAAAGGCGTCGCGCTTCTTCCGCTAAATATATTAACTAAAAAGGATAGATATGAAAATTCTTGTAATTAATGCCGGCTCGTCCTCCTGCAAATACCAAATTATCGAAATGGAGAGCAAAAAGGTACTCTGTTCCGGCCTGGCGGAGAGAATTGGACAGGAGATGGGCAGGCTTACGCACAAGATTTTGCCGGATGCGGCCGAGGAAAAGAAAATTGTCCGCGACGAGTATTTTCCCACGCATGTGGAGGCTATGGAACTGGTCATCTCCCTGCTTCTCGATCCGGAAGTCGGAGTATTGAAAAGCAAGGACGAGATAGCTGCGATCGGCCATCGCGTGTTGCACGGCGGCGAAGCCATAACGGCGCCCGTTCTGGTCGACGAGCGCGTAAAGAAAATCATCAAGGAAAATTTCATCCTGGGACCCCTGCATAATCCGGCGAATCTTATGGGGATTGAAGTGGCGGAGAAGCTCTTTCCGGGCATTCCCAACGTCGCGGTTTTCGATACCGAATTTGGCACCAGCCTGCCGCCGGAAGCGTATATGTACGCTCTCCCGTACAGTATGTATAAGGATTTGAGGATTCGCCGCTATGGGTTCCATGGCACTTCCCATAAATATATAGCCCGCAAGACCGCCGAGTTTCTGGGTAAAAAGCCGGAGGATCTACGCTCGATCACCATGCATCTTGGCAATGGCTCGTCGATGACCTGCGTAAAAGACGGCAAATGCTTCGATACGAGCATGGGTCTCACTCCCCTGGAGGGATTGATCATGGGGACCCGTTGCGGAAGCATTGATCCGGCTATTGTGCCTTTTATCGAAGAGAAGATGGGCTATACGCCGGCGGAAGCCGACGCCATAATGAACAAGCAATCCGGACTGTTGGGTATCTGCGGGCGCACGGATATGCGAGACGTGCACGCCGAAGCGGGGAAAGGCGACGAACAGGCGGCGCTGGCTATTAAAATGCTTGTTCGCAGCATACGCAAGACGCTTGGCGCCTATGTGTTCCTCCTGGACGGTATTGTCGACGCCCTAGTATTTACAGCGGGCATAGGCGAAAACGATCACATTGTCCGGAGCGAAGTCTGCAAGAATCTGGAGAGTATCGGAATCAAATTAAACGAAGAAGAGAACGCCGTTCGCAGACCGGAAGCCCGGGTAATTTCGGCGCCGGACAGCCGGATCAAGGTACTGATCATTCCGACTAACGAAGAGCTGGAAATAGCCGAAGCGACAGAAAAATTGATCAAGAAGTAGGCGGGATCCACGCAAAAGCGGGGAGCGCCAACAACGCTCCCCTTTTAATGGCCTGAATCCCGCGGCTAATAAATCTTAACGTTTAGATCAATACCGCGTCCAACGTCTTCGGGCGCGAACCCAGGTCGCGCGCTTCCGCAAAAACCGAGGGGAGAGTAATAAAAGGAAAGTCGATGACGGAAGAGAATTTCTGTTACGAAGAAGATAATAAACGCTGTTGTCCGCTTGGCGCCATTCCCGCGGCTGTCTGGACGAAGCTCCTGCGTCCTCCTTTCCGCAGGCGACATCCCATATTGTTCTGGCTCGCCATTATTGTCGCCATCGCGGTTTTAATTTGGTTGATCGTCAATTTCCTGGCCGACGACGACGCTCCAGACAGAGATTCCATCGCCCTGGTGCAAATCAGGGGCATGATCCTTGACGTTTCGCCCACGCTGGAGTGGATCCGCAAAATAGAAAAAACGCCTTTCGTAAAAGGCATTCTTTTGCGGGTCGACTCTCCCGGAGGCGGAGCGGCGGCTTCTCAGGAAGTTTACGCGGCCCTTGCCCGGGTAGCCAAAAAAAAGCCTATAGCGGTGAGTATGGGATCAACGGCGGCCAGCGGAGGGTATATGGTCAGTATGGCGGGGGAGAGAATCTTCGCGAATGGGTCGACCATAACGGGATCCATCGGCGTAAGAATGGACATACCGCAAATTCAGGGTCTGCTGGAAAAAATCGGCGTGGGACAGGAAACCCTGGTCACCGCTCCCTATAAAGACGCCGCGTCCTATACGCATCCCCTGACGCCCAGGGATCGAGCCTATCTTGAAAGCGTGATAGAAAACATGCACGAGCAGTTTGTGGAGATAGTGGCCGCGGGCAGGAAAATGCCGATGGAAAACGCGCGGGAAATGGCCTCCGGAAAAATTTTTACCGGACGCGAAGCTCTGAAATTGGGTTTAATCGACGAGATCGGAGGGTACGACGACGCCCTTAATTGGCTCTGCCAAAGGACTGGAGTTTCGCCGGACAGGAAATTATATAAGAAACCTGAAAGAAGCGCGAGACTAATCGAAAGGGCTCTGGGCGCGTTCAATTTGCCGGGAAACGGAAAAGAGATAGAAAACTTGAGGGAAACATTAACGCAACCGGTATTTTTGTATTAGGTCGCGGCATCGTTGGCGGAAAACCTTTGATAAAAGCCAGAAAGCGGTCAACCCCTAAAACTTCGCGCGGGCTTTAAATCCTTGCCCGCGAAAAATCTCTAATTTTTAATGCGGTCAGAGCCTTGGAAGGCGTCTTAAATTTTCCGGAGCGATTACTAATCGGAGCGAACCCCCGCGAGGCCAAATTCGCCCTTGGCCGCCGCGAGATACGCCCGCTTCATGCTTTCGTCGCCAATTTCATTCGCCCAGAGAAGATAAGGCATCCCCAGGCATTCCTTGCGAATGGTCGGGGCCCGATTCCGGCGGCCGGCGATAATGTCATGCGCTCCGGCCATATAAAGATCGCATAGATGATCGGTCAGGCTCTGGGCGCGATGGATGGCGCGGTGCTTTTCATCGATGATTTTTAGAGCCTCGGCGCCTATATGCTCGCCTATATCGGGATGCTTAATGATAAAATTCAGACGGTATGCGGCGTCTCCGGGATCGTCCGGCGCGTAAAAAAGCAAATGCTCGCCATCGACAAACATCTGTTGCAAGCCGTGATTCAGTCTGGGAGTAAGCAGACAACCGCCGCACCCCATCGCTTCGAACACGCGGAAATTCAGATCGCCGTTCTCGGCGTGATTGAGGATAACGCGGGCTTGCGGGAAAAGGGGACGGTAATCGCCGCTCGTCAAATGAATGCCGGGGACGAGTTTTTTTAAGTCATTCAGGAAACGAACTCTTTTGGGCATTAGCTCTTCGTCGAGTTTCCCCACAAAAAGACCGTCCCATTTTTTTATGGCTCCTGGAACAGGCTTGTCTTCCGGCCGGGCGAATGGGGGAGAATGCCAGATTCTGTTTTCCTCCAAAAACGGTCCGGCGAATTTTTGCTTGAAATCGAGCAGGGAAAGCAGGCAAGCATCGAAACCTTGGGCGTAAAGGGGTTGCCAGGAATGAATATGGGCATCGATGCTGTAAAAAACGGTCAGGCAGGGAAAATCCTCCATACCCAACAGAAATGGGGGCATGCTTTTGTCCGCGACGACCACAACGTCTGGAACGAAACCGGCCAAATCCAGCAAATCTTTCCAGGAGAATACTCGCGGCTTCGCGAAATCG
The DNA here is from genome assembly GCA_947176055.1 of uncultured Desulfovibrio sp. Taxonomy (GTDB): domain Bacteria; phylum Desulfobacterota; class Desulfovibrionia; order Desulfovibrionales; family Desulfovibrionaceae; genus Desulfovibrio. The sequence goes on along the minus strand of CAMWPE010000041.1, from coordinate 247 downwards.
TGGATAAAGATTTGGCTCCAGCCGCAATTCTCAAGCTCGTCAGCGAAATATTGTTGCCCAAGCCAGATAAGTTTTTCCATCGCTCCCCGACGCGCGTCGACCCTTAAAACTATCGTCCGAAATAATAAACCGTAACGCCCAGACAAAAAATGACGATTTTCCTAGCTTGAAATTAAATTAATTTTTATAAAGAATTTCGTCAAGACGCGCGGTTCGCACATGAAATATACCCGAAAAATTTTTAAGG
>CAMWPE010000040.1 GCA_947176055.1 uncultured Desulfovibrio sp. | reverse complement strand
TGCTTGCATAGGAGGGCGAAAAAGCCAAGCGTCCCTCCCAGGGAGAGCGAGCCTACGTCGCCCATGAAGACCTGCGCGGGGTAAGCATTAAACCATAAAAACCCAAGCCCGGAGCCCACAAGCGCCGCGCAGACCACCGTTACCTCGCCCGCCCCTGGAGTATAGGGAACAAGGAGATATTGGGAAAATTTCGCGTTGCCTGTAATATAGATAAAAATGGAAAAAACGAGACAGGCTACGATAACAGGTCCAATCGCCAGTCCGTCCAGTCCGTCGGTCAGATTTACCGCGTTTGACGAGGCGACCATGATAAACACGCCTAGGACAAAATAGCCCCAGCCGAGATCGAATACCCACTCCTTGAAAAAAGGAATATACAACTCGCTGGAATAGGCTGGATCCCTATGCAATAAATACATAGCTACAGCCGCTACCAAAATTTGCGCGGCCATTTTGCTCTTCGCGGAAATACCGCGATTTTGGCGATGTCTTAATTTGGACATATCGTCCCAGAAGCCAATGGCGCCAAAACCGCACAATACAAACAACGTTTGCCAGACATATATGTTGGCCAAATCCGCCCACAGGAAGACGCTGATTATCAAGCTAAAAAAGATAAGCAAGCCGCCCATGGTAGGCGTGCCCGCCTTAGAGGCGTGAACGGATACGTCCTCGAGGATATATTGTCCCGCTTTCACCCTTCGCAGCCAGTTTATGAAACGGGATCCAAAAAAAATGGAAATAACAAGGGCGGTGATTAACGCCGCCATCGAGCGAAAGGACAAATAGCGAAATACGTTAAGCGCGGACCATTCCGCCGCCAGCGGAACTAGAAAATAATAAAACATGGACCTAACGCGTCCTTAATACAGGTTGCAGGATTTCGAGCATGACTTCCATACGGTTGGCGCGCGATCCCTTGAATAGAATAACGCCCTCATCCCGCGGGCGGCTGATCCATTCCTGGATAAATTCTTGCGGATCCCGGATTTCGCAAAAGGATGGGGAATGGTCCCCGATTCCTTCCTTGACCGCGGTTGCCATGCCGCCTTTCCAGAACACCGCGACCGGATTGGCCTCTCCTATAATTTCGCCAAGTTTATTATGCCAGTTTTCCGCTTCGCTTCCCAACTCGCCCATTTCGCCAAGAACGAGATAGAGCGGTTTGTTGAATGATCTGGCGTAAGCGCTCGCGGAACCGATCATCCTTGCCATCGATAGGGGATTGGCGTTATAGGTATCGTCAAAAATAGACCATTCTCCCACGCGAATGAGACGGAAGCGTTGATCGGGGCGCGCCGCTCGCGCGAGTCCTTCCCTGATATCCGCCGAATCAACACCGGCGATTTTCGCGGCGGTCGCGGCGGCGAGAGCGATCTCCCCTCCCCACGAACCTATATATGGAGAGCGAATGGAGAGTATTTCGCCGTTTAAATTCAGATTAAATTTACCGTTTATCGCATCGATCTCTTTAAGCGAGAAAGAGGTTCCTTCGCCGAAAAACACTGCCTTTGCGCGCAATTTACCCGCTTCGCGACAAAGTTCAGGGTAATCGCCGTTAACGAGTCCGATTCCGTCGGCGGATAGCCAATTGAGCAGACGCGCCTTGCTGGCCGCGACCCCCGATTTTCCAAGACCGGCGATATGTCCTGGACCGACGTTCAGCAGGATCGCTATATCTGGCCTGGCGATAGATCCCAGCTCGTCCATATCCTGCTCATGGCTTATACCCGCTTCCAGAATCCAGATATCTTCGTCCCCCGCCGCGTTCAGGATAGTTAGTGGCAGACCGATCTGATTATTATGATTTTTCTTGGTGGCAACGACCCCGCGCGAACGGGAAAAAATTGTGGCTAAAGCGTCTTTGAGCGTCGTCTTTCCCGCGGTGCCCGTCAGACAAATCACTTTCGCCCTTGTTTTTCGTCTCGCGCCAGCCGCGATTTTGCCTAAAGCGGCGACGGTGTCCGGCGCATTGAACACTGGAACACGCGCGATTTCCGGCATATCGCGGGAAGCGAGAATCGCCGCGGCGCCATTTTCTTCGGCAAGCCGCGCGAAAGAATGTCCATCGACCTTTTCTCCGGGAACGCAAACGAAAAGATCGCCTTTTTTTATTTCCCGGCTATCGACGCTCGCGCCATCGATATAACCGTCCGGAACGGGACCCGGTTGATCAAGAAATTGGGCTATTTCGCCGAAAGTTAATCGCAATTCGCCAACTCCCGCGCCGTTTCCTGATCGCTATAATGGTATTTTACGCCTTTGATAAGTTGATAATCTTCATGTCCTTTGCCGGCGATAAGGAGAGCGTCGTCGGAGCCCAGCAAGGATATGCCCGCGGCCGTCGCTTTTTTGCGATCCCTTTCCACAATGACTTGTCTGGCATTCGCGAGCCCGGGCAGAGCGTCGTTTATGATAGCGTCCGGATCTTCGAAGCGGGGATTATCCGAAGTAAGAATCGCAACGTCGGCGCGGGTTGCGACGGCTTCGGCCATAAGCGGTCTTTTGCTCTTGTCCCTGTCTCCGCCGCATCCGAACAAGGCGATTATCTTTCTGAATCCTGATTCCCGCAAAGCCTGAATCGCCTTGATCAGCGCGTCGGGAGTATGAGCGTAATCCACAAAAATATTTAATCCTTTCGCGTTGGGCACGCGTTCTAGTCTCCCCCGGACTCCGGCAAAATCCCCCAACGCGGTTAGCCGCTCCGGTTCGATTCCGAGACTCAAGGCTACGCCCTGGGCGCCAAGCAAATTATAGATATTAAATTCGCCTACCAGAGGAGTATCGAAAGTCCACTTTGTATTGTCCGCGCTCATCTCCAATTTATGTCCGTCGCGACCAGAGCGGAGGATTTTTCCTTTCAGACTTTTGTTAGGCGACAGGGAGCAATGCAGACCAAAGCTCAGAGCGTCCGGAAAAAGTTCCAGCAATCGCCGTCCGTAAGGATCGTCGCCATTAATGACCATTTTTTTGTCATTGTCCGGAAGGTCGAAGAAAAGTCTCGCTTTCGCGCGGAAGTAACTTTCCATATCCGGATGGTAGTCCAGATGATCCTGCGTAAGATTGGTAAACAAGGCCGCGGCGAATGGAAGGCCGTCGGCGCGGAATTGCGCCAATGCGTGGGACGATACTTCCATTATAATATATTGGACTCCATCCGCGTTCATTTCCGCTATGATCTTATGAAGGGTCAGCGGATCCGGAGTTGTCAACGGCGCGGGGATGACCGTTTCGCCCCATCTGTAGCTAACGGTTCCCAGAACTCCGGTTTTATATCCCAGAGAGGAGAAAAGGTGTTCGAGCAGATACGCGCTTGTGGTTTTGCCGTTAGTGCCCGTGACACCAATAATTTTAGCCTTCGCTTCCCCTGTCCCATAACGGGCGGAGGCGAGCTCGCTCAAGGCTTTCCTGGCATTATCGCGGATAATGACAGTCGAGTTCCCGAAACCGCTCTTTGGCGTCGCTTCGCATACTACGTAAGAAGCCCCGGCCCGCAAGGCGTCGGCTATATAACGCGCGCCGTCGTCCTTTTCTCCGGGAATGGCGACGTAAATATCGCCTGGCTTTACTTCGCGCGAGTCGGCCTTTATTTCCAGTTCGCCCCGACGGCACTTCTCGAGAATAATATTATATTCCGCGCTCATATCAGCGTTCCGACAACCATAATACATAATCCGATTTGGTATCTGTCCAGGGCGAGCCGGGAGCGGGGCTTTGGCGCACCACTTTGGGGCCGGCGCCCTTCAGCTCTGGCACAATGCCTGCCCTGGCGAATAATTCCACCGCGTTGCGAACCGATTTGCCCAAAACGTCCGGCACGCGCGCGGCGGGTTTAGCCAGATGGCCGGGAAATTTCATTTCGGCCTTGCGCGGGGCGACCGATGGCGCGACGTTCGCGACAAGACGCGGCGGTTCCGGCGCGCCCGCGAGTTTCAGGCCTCTTTTCCTCCTGACTCCCTTTTTCCCATCCTCTTTTTCCGCGATCTTTCTATCCGAAGCCATGCCGGAATGACTGGCCAGGCGCGCCGCGATCTCCTTGAAAGCGGGAGCCGCCACAATTCCTCCGAATGGATTGAGGGCAGGTTCGTCCACGAGGACAATAATAAAGATTTGCGGATCCTTTGCCGGAAAGAATCCGACAAATGATGCAAGTCTTTTCTCGCCGTAGGTTTTAGTCTTTTGATCCGCTTTCTGCGCCGTGCCCGTTTTGCCGCCAATTTCCATTATATCGAGACGCGCGCGCTTGCCTGTGCCATCCTTCTCTTCCACGACGTCGCGCATCATGTCCAGCACCTGCTTTACGCTTCTTTCGCTGAACACGCGGCAACTTTGCTCTTCGATATTGTCGCCGTCGTCCACGAGGCGCAGGGGTTTATATACGCCGTTGTTGAGAAGGGTGAGATAGGCTTGCGCCATTTGCAACGCGGTTACGGAAATTGATTGACCGAATGCCGCGGACATAAGATCAAGCTCGCCCCAATCCCTGGGCGCGCGAAGAATTCCCCTGCTGTTTGCGATAGGCAGATTAAGGCTCTGACCGAAGCCCAGAGCGTTTAAATATTTATGCATTGTCCCCGTGCCCATGATCAGGCCGATCTTCGCCATCCCGATATTTGAGGAGTAGCGCATGACCTTGCTGGCGGGCAAAATCTCTCTTATGGACGTGTCGCGAATTGTAAAGTTTTTATAAACCCATTTGCCCCCTTCGCAATTTATGAGGGTATTGGGGGTAACCTTGTTTTCGTTAATAGCCGCCGCCATTACCAGCGGCTTAAATGTCGACCCAGGCTCCAGCGCGTCCGCCGCGAGCCGGTTGCGGAAAATTTGCGGGGTAAATTCCCTGTAGGTATTGGGATTAAAAAACGGATATTGAGCCCAAGCCAGAATGTCGCCGTTTTTTATATCCACGACCAAAGCTCCGCTCCAGCGGGCGTCGAACTCTTTGGCGACCTTTGCCACCGCTTCCTCGGTTATAAATTGCGCTGCCATATCCAGAGTCAATCTTATGTCTTCGCCCGCGGGCTGCGTTTGACCTTCCTCATGGAGATAAAATTTGCGGCCCATGGCGTCGCGCTCGACAATCTGACGAACCGGCGTAGCTCCGAGCCGGTCGTCCAGCGCCCTTTCGATTCCTTCCAGCCCTTTGTCATCCAGCCCGACAAAACCTAAAAGTTGTCCGGCCATATGCTTGAATGGATAAAACCGATCGTATTCCCGCGTGAAGCCAATCCCGGTCAAATTCGCGTCTTTAACCAGTTTGGCGGTCTGGTCGTCCACTTTGCGTTTTAGCCAGACAAATCTTTTCGAGGCGTTGCCCAAATCTTTTTTAAGTTTTGTCTCGTCCGAGCCCAGAATAGGGGCGAGGACGGCGACTGTTTTTTCCAGATCTCCTATTTCCGCGGGATTGGCGTAGACAGAGCGAGCCTCCACGCTTTTGGCGAGAATATTCCCTTGTCTGTCATAGATGAGTCCCCTTTTGCCGGAAACGAGCTCCGACGCCATATGCTGACGTCTGGCTTTGTCCGCCAGTCGCGGTCCTTCGACCATTTGCAGATACCAGGCCCGCGCCCATAGACCCGCCCAGATCAGGCAGAAAAAACTGATTACGAAATTAATCCTCCATTTACCCCAATCGATTTTGGACGAGCTTTCGCCGCCTTCGTCCTTCCGCGCGTTTTTTTTAACTTTTGGCTCGTCGGGGAGATTCAGGCACCTTGAAAGTCTCTTGGGCGATCGCCGGGGGATGTAATCCCTGTTTTTGCGGCGGGGGAAAAATATTCCCATCTTATTTAAGCTCCATTCTGCGCACCTGGCCCGCCGCGGGTTCCCGCATGCCAAATTTTTGAGCCATGATTCTCAATTCGTAAGGCGATACGAGACGCTCCCTTTCCACCGAGAGCTTCGCTCTTAAGGCTTCCCTTTCGCGAACGTCGTTTTGCGCGATATTAATAAAATAGGTAAGATCCGTCCTTTCGATGCCGGTCCATACAAGAATCAATCCCATTATAGGCAATGCCAATATTTCCAGAACGATAACGACAAGCCAGCTTCTGGAAGCTCTTATCCGGGTCTGTTGTTTAGATAACTTCATCTTTTATTTTTTCGCACGCCCGCAATTTCGCGCTCCTCGCGCGGGGATTTTCCGATTTTTCGTCGTCGGAAGCCATTACGGGTTTTTTATGGAATAATCTGGCCTTAAAGCAGGAGCGCGTACCCGGCTCGCCCGCGACTGACTGGCATTCTCCCTTCTCCCATTTTTTCATGGCCCGCTTTACAAACCTGTCCTCAAGCGAATGAAACGATATGATGACCGCTCTTCCGCCGACGGCGAGCCTTTCAAATATGGATCCTAAAAACTTTACGAGCTCTCCCGCCTCGTCGTTTACCGCCATGCGCAAGGCCTGAAAAGCGCGGGTCGCGGGATGATTGCGGGCGCTTCTCCGCCATTCCGGCGGATAACTTAAACGGATAATTTCGGCCAGTCGCGCCGTGGTATTTACCGGTTCCTTGCTCCTGACTTCTATTATTCTCCGGGCGATTTTCCCCGCCAGCGGTTCTTCGCCGTATTCGGTCAGAATCTTTTTCAACTCGTCGAATGTTCCGCGATTAACGAGTTCGCGCGCTCCGGGGGCGCCGTCGAGGCGATCCATTCGCATATCCAGCGGACCGTCAGTCCTGAAGCTAAAACCCCTGTCCGGGGAGTCCAGTTGCATGGAAGACACTCCCAGATCCAGCAGAACACCGTCAATTTCGTCCCAGCCAAGCGCGTCGAGGGCTTCCTCGTAACGGGAAAATGGCAGATGAAACAATTTCGCCCTCTCGCCGAAAGAAGCCAGTCTCTCCCTCGCGATTTCCAGCGCTTCCCCGTCCCTGTCCAGGCCGCATAGGACGCTTCCCGGCGCGCTCTCCAGGATCGCCCGCGCGTGCCCCCCAAGGCCCAGGGTGCCGTCCAGATATCTGCCTCCATCGCGGGGCGCAAGATCTTCAAGAGCCTGTTCCAGAAGAACCGATTTATGTAGAGGACATTCCCCGGCCATAAAAATGTTACAAGGTCAAATCGATGCCGAAACGGATTAATTCTTCGGAAACGTCCTCGACGGAAATAGCGTCGAAGCGGGCTTGATCCCAGATCTCAAATTTATCGAGAATCCCCACCAGCACGGCGTCTTTGCCTAGCCCCGCTTCGCGGATGAGCGATTGCGGAATACGTATCCGCCCCTGGGCGTCCGGGGAAATTTCCTGCGCCATACCCACGAGTTTGGTTTTGAAATTGGATAATTTCAGCGACGGCAATTTTATGGAGCAAAGCTTTTCGACAATTTCTTCCCAGCGCTCCGGCGCGTAGCCGGTAAGTCTCCCGTAGAGGCCGGTGAGCCAGAAGGATCCGGGACCTCCGTCATTTTCCAGCGCCTTAAGGAAAGACGGAGGCAAAGAGACGCGACCCTTCGCGTCCAGGGCGCGATTATACGTGCCGATAAACTTGCCTGTCATGCGCCTTCGTCTTCCATGATTTGCCACTTTTTACCACTTATGCCCAATGGAAATACCCCTGTCAAGGAAGGTCCGTCGCCCGCAAGACGCCGTCATTCTTGACTTTGCCTTCATAATCAAGGGTTATTATTGAGGAAAATTTTCAAGACGCGCTCCGCGGATCCAGTGTTCGTATAAGGGATATAAGACTTGCCCGGGACACGGTTTTGAGGGATAATAACTGGCGCGTCGCGTCGATTGACGGCGAATTTTTGCCGGAAAGATCCCGTCGCCCGCAAGGAGATATATAAAATGAATAAAATCGGAAAAGTCGTTCTCGCCTATTCCGGCGGTCTGGACACGTCTGTCATATTGCGCTGGTTGATTGAAACTTACGGTTGCGAAGTAGTGGCCGCAACGGCCGATCTGGGCCAGCCCGAAGATTTCGCCGCTATCGAGCGCAAGGCCATCGAAACAGGAGCTTCGGAGGCGATAGTTCTGGATTTGCGCGAGGATATGGCCCAGAATTTCGTTTTCCCCATGCTTCGCGCCGCGGCCAGATACGAAAATAGATATTTGCTCGGCACATCGATAGCCAGACCGTGCATAGCGCAGGCTCTCGTGGAAGTGGCAAAAAAAACGGGCGCTGACGCGATAGCGCATGGCGCGACCGGCAAAGGCAACGATCAGGTCCGTTTCGAATTCTCCATAAAGGCGCTCGATCCCTCCCTGAAAGTTATCGCTCCCTGGCGGGAATGGGATTTATTGAGCAGGAAAGCCCTTACCGCTTTCGCCGAAAAACATGGCATTCCCATCTCGGCCGAATCCAAAAGATACAGTATGGACGCCAATATGTTGCACACCAGCTTCGAAGGAAGCGAGCTGGAGAATCCGGGCAACGAGCCTGACGCGAGTTGCCGCTCGCGGGTAACGCCTCCGGAACAAGCTCCCGACAAACCGGAATATGTCGAGGTTGGTTTTGTGCGCGGCAATCCCGTCTCTGTCAACGGGGCGCAACTTGATCCGTACGATATTATAGCGACCCTCGGGGATATCGCCGCCCGCAACGGAATTGGCAGGGATGATATGGTAGAAAACCGCTACGTCGGCATGAAATGCCGGGGAGTGTATGAAAATCCCGCCGGAACCTTGCTTTTTGCGCTGCACCGCGATCTCGAGGGCGTATGCATGGATCGCGAATTGCTCGCCATTCGCGACATGTTTTCCGTCCCTTATTCCCGTTGCGTTTACAACGGTTACTGGTTCTCGCCGGAAAGGGAAGCAATGCAGGCTTTTTTTGACAAATCCCAGGAGCCGGTAACGGGCCTTGTGAAAGCGAAGTTATACAAGGGCGGCATTCTGCCGGTATCGCGCACTTCTCCTTATTCCCTCTTTTCCGAGGATCTCGCCACTTTCGAGGGCGGAGATTACGATCATAAGGACGCTGCCGGCTTTATAAAATTAAATAGCCTCCGTCTGGGACTTTACGCGGCTACTCGCGAGCGGATGGGCTGGAAAGGTTTTAAAAATGAAAGCTAACGAAGCGAACTCTTCCTGGGGAGGGCGATTTAAAACCGCTCCCGACGATTTAATGACGGATTATTCGGAATCGCAAAGTTTCGATAGAAAATTGTACGACCGGGATATCGACGCGTCCATCGCGCACGCGAAAATGCTCGGTCGCCAAAACGTCATCGCGAAGGAAGAAGCCGATTTAATTGTTTCCGGACTCGAAAAAATCAGAAAAGAAATTGCATCGGGTCAATTCGTCTGGAAAAAAGAGCTCGAAGACGTTCACATGAATATCGAATCGAGGCTAACCGAACTCGTATGAGCGGCTTGTAAAAAACTTCATACCGGTCGGAGCCGGAATGACCAGATAGGGATCGATTTTCGTCTTTATGTCAGCGACAGAATGGTAGCGTGGCTTTCTCTTTGCCTCGGACTCTGCCTGTCTTTCGTCAAGCAGGCCAGAAAAAATATCGATGTCATCCTGCCGGGATACACGCATTTGCAACCAGCGCAGCCCACTTTGCTCGCGCAGCATTTGCTGGCTTACGCCAATATGTTCAAACGGGACGCCGAAAGGATAAGGGATAGTCTTAAACGCGTTCGCGTATCCCCGCTCGGCGCGGCGGCCTTATGCGGCTCCCCTTATCCTCTGGATCCTCTTTCGGTCGCCAGGGAGCTTGGCTTTGACGGAATCTACGCTAACTCAATGGACGCTGTCTCGGATCGCGACTTCGCCCTCGAAGCGCAGTTTATCGGAGCGGTCATCCAGACGCATATATCGCGTTTTTGCGAGGAAATCATAATCTGGGCAAATCCTTCATTCGGTTTTGTCCGTCTACCCGACGCCTTTTCCACAGGCTCGTCAATCATGCCCCAGAAAAAAAATCCCGACGCGGCGGAGCTGGCGCGCGGAAAATGCGGTCGGGTCTACGGCAATCTCATAGCCCTGCTCACGCTGATGAAGGGATTGCCCTTGAGCTATAACAAGGATATGCAGGAGGACAAGGAAGGCTTCTTCGATACGGACGAAACAGTGTCGTCGTCTCTAAAAATAATGAGAGCCTTTCTCGATGCTCTGGAATTTAACGCGGACAAAATGCTCGCCGCTTGCAAGACGGGCTATCTGAACGCGACCGAATTCGCTGATTATCTGGCGGAAAAGGGATTGCCATTTCGCGAGGCGCATAAAATAACGGGACAGGCGGTCGCCCTGGCCGAATCGCTGGGAAAAGGGTTAGAGGATCTAGATCTTGAGGCAATGAAGAAGATCCATGCTTCAATTGAAGAAGACATATATAAGCGACTTTCTCCCGAAGCGTGCGTTAGCCGGCGACAGACGCCCGGATGCGCCAGCCCCGCTTCTGTCAGACGACAATTGGCGGATTTTGACGAATGGCTGGCCGGCTCCTGACAGATATCCAGGCGCCTCCGCTCCTCCCGGATTGGCTGGAAGAATACCGGATCCCGGACGCGGCCTTTTTGAGCGCCTATGATCAATCCTCGCCGGAATACAGGGCGTCTTTAAAATCCGCGCTAGCGCTCCATTTTTATTCCATGACGCGTCAAGACCGAATCGAGCGGGCGGAACGAATCATCCCAGGCAAAGGTTTCCGGGAAATCGCGAGCGTCGCGCCTGTTCCCTGGGCGGCGATAATTTTTCCCGGAGATTACTCGGCGGCGGCGCGTCTTTTTTCGGTCGCGGTTCAATCCCTTTTGGCCGGTTGCGGAGTCTCCATCGCATTATGCCTCGGCGTCTCGCCGCGTCCCTCCGCGCTTACCGCTCTCGAACTCTGCGGATTTGAAAACGCATTCGCCGTCTCTCGCGCCAAAGCTGTTCGCGCTATTAAAGAGCTTGTTCAAAATGCCGATTCCGGAAGAATTATCATTCTGGGTCCGGAAAAAATGTCTGAATTGGTCGACGACATACGCGCCGTCGACGCCGGTCTATGGCTCGAGCGCGACAATTATCCGCTCGCGCTGACTGATCCGGATAAATTTTCATCCCCGCTGCTCGAGCTGGCGCAGGGTTCCGCTCCCCCTGTTAGCGCGGGAGCTCGTATCTACGCCTTGTACAGCGACCAGCCGGAAGATAGAATCGTCTTTAACTATACGCTCCTTATCAGGCCGGGTCTCGAATGTTTCTGGAAATTCCAGGATCTTCCAGAGGAATTTTTCCTGAATCGCGTCTGTTCATATTCTCTAATTTAGCTCCCGGAGACACGCATGGCTTGTCCTTCCCCTGAATCTATCAGGAATATAGGTATTATCGCCCATATTGACGCGGGCAAGACCACCCTTTCGGAAAGAATCCTTTTTTATAGCAAAAAAATCCATAAAATAGGCGAGGTGCACGACGGCGCCGCGACGATGGATTATATGCCGGAGGAACAGGAAAGAGGTATTACCATAGCTTCCGCCTGCGCTACCTGTCTTTGGAATGGAGTTAACATCAATCTTGTGGACACGCCCGGCCACGTGGACTTCACTATCGAAGTTGAAAGATGTCTGCGCGTTCTGGACGGAGCGATCGGCGTGTTTTGCGCCGTCGGAGGCGTGGAGCCGCAATCGGAAACAGTCTGGCGGCAATCTGAATCCTTTGGCATTCCAAAAATCGCTTTCATAAATAAAATGGACAGGCAAGGAGCAAACTTCGAAGGAGCTTTAAACTCCATGCGCGAAAGACTGGGCGCGAATCCTGTCCCCCTGGTCGTTCCCCTGGGAAAGAGCGAAAATTTTCGCGGAATCCTCGATATTATGGAAAATGAAAAACTTTCTTTTGACGAAAACGATCAAGGGATGACCGTGCGCCGTTCAGCCCCGGAAGCCGCCGAAGAAGAAATAATCCGCGAATGGCGCGACTTTTTACTCGAAAAACTGGCTGAAAACGACGACGATTTTCTTCCTCTTTGGCTCGAGGGCAATGCGAAAAAAAGCGATATTCTAAAATCGCTAAAAAAATGCGTCTTAATCCGGAGACTAACGCCGGTTTTTTGCGGCTCCGCGTTGCGCAATATCGGCGTTCAACCATTAATGGACGGCGTATGCGCCCTGCTTCCCAATCCGGCTCAAGCGCCCGTCCAGGGCGTCGACAAAAAAGGCGGAGCCGTCGAGGTCGTCGCCAATCCGTCGCTTTCCCCTGTCGCTCTGGTTTTCAAAGTAATTATGGAGGGGAACAGGAAAAACTGCTTCGTAAGAATGTATTCTGGATCTATCAGGGAAGGCGACGCCCTTTACAACCCCCGCGACGATAAAACCGGACGAGTAAGCCGTCTTTATAAAATGCGCGCGGAGCGACGCGAGGCGCTGGAGGAGCTTTGCGCTGGAGATATCGCCGCCATCACCGGCTTTAATGACGCGATGACCGGAGACACGCTCTGCGCGAAAAATCATATAATTTCCCTCGCGCCTATAGCGTCGTATGACCCGGTTATTTCGATAGCTTTGGAAGCCGTCAATTCCGAAGAAGGAAAACTCCTGGACGAAGCTCTCGCGCGTTACGCGGAAGAAGATCCGACTCTAAAATTTAACAAGGACGAGGAAACTGGAGCCCGGATCCTTTCAGGAATGGGAGAACTGCATCTGGAGGTGGTCCTGGAGAGACTCGCCCGGGAATATAAGCTAAAACCCCGCGCCGGAGCGCCAAAGGCCGCCTTGCGCGAAGCTATTTCGCGTCCCGCCAGAGCCTCATTCCGCTTCGATAAGGAACTGGGCAAAGAAAGACATACCGGCGAAGTCGAAGTCCGCGTCCGCCCTATTGAAAAAGCGGAATCGCGGGTAGTCGTCGGCTCCTTTTTGCCTGGCGACGAGTCCGAAGCGCGAAAACTGTTGCCGGCGGTCTTTCTCGATGCCGTCCGCGAAGGAATCCGCGACGCTCTGCAGGCGGGGCCTCTGGAAGGCTGGCCTGTCATCCATATTGAAGCGACGATTGAAAATATAAAAAAAGAAGAAGGATTGACCACAATACCTGGTTTACGAATGGCGGCCGCCCGCGCGCTCCGCGAGGCGATCCGCGAGGCCGGCCCAAAAATGCTCGAACCGCTTATGAAAGTGGAGATTACGACGCCTGAAGAATATCTGGGAAGTTGCGTAGCGCTTTTTAACCAGCTGGGCGGCCAGATCGACTCCATGGAAGACAACTCGGGCGCGAAAAAATTTGGCGGTCTCGCTCCCCTCCGGCAGTTGTTCGGCTTTTCCACCAAATTGCGTTCCGCCACTCAAGGCAGGGGCGCTTTTGTCATGAGTTTTAATTCATTCGCCCAACCCTAAACCAGAAGTTTGAACTCCATGATCGCGGCCAAAAAAAGTCTGGGTAAAAATTTTCTTTCAAAAGCCTCCGTTTGCGAAAAAAAACAGGAACTTCTAAA
>CAMWPE010000039.1 GCA_947176055.1 uncultured Desulfovibrio sp. | reverse complement strand
TCCCTGGCCTTTATTCTGGGTGTCTTGCCCCTTGCCATAAGCACCGGCGCTGGCGCCAACAGCCGTCACGCCATTGGCACCGCGGTTATCGGCGGCATGCTCGCGGCCACCTGCATGGCCCCGGTCTTCGTGCCATACTTTTTCAAGGTAATCGCGCAGATATCCCTCAAGTTGCAAGGAAAGAAAGATCCCAACGCGGGCAAACCGGCCGACGAGGAAGTGGAGGAATTATGATTAGGAAACAGGCGGGAATTCTTCTTGCCCTATTTATTCTCGCCCTGGGGCTGAATGGTTGCTCTTTCGCGCCGGATTACAAAAGGCCCGATCTTGAACTGCCGGGCGAATGGCGGAAAATTGACCTTGGGGATACGCCGCTGAATACGGATTGGTGGACGCGATTCGGCGATCCAACCTTGACGGCCCTTATCGACGAAGCCCTGCTTCATAATCAGGATCTCGCCGAATCCCTCGCAAGGATCGATTCCGCGGCGGCGAAGGTTGGCGTGGCCACTTCCGCGCTTTTCCCCCGCGTGACAGGCTCCGCCGGAGCTTCCGCGCAAGGCGCTTCTGAAAAGATCGCAAACACGGTTCCCTATGATCAAAGCGGCTTGTCCAGATCAACGACGCAATATCAGGGAGCGCTTAACGCGTCATGGGAGCTGGATCTCTGGGGAAAATACCGCAATAACCGGACGATGTTGAGCGACGTCCTGATGAACACTGTGATCGGCTACGAAGGCTTGCGTTTGAGCATAGCCGCCCAGACCGCGCAGGCGTATTTCGCCCTCCTGGCTCTTGATATGCAGCTGGAGACAGCCCGGAGAACCCTCAAAACGCGGCAGGAAGCCTTTGGCATATACACCAGCCGGTATGAGCAGGGCGACATTACGGAACTTGACTGGCAACGCGCCCGAGCTGAAGTGGAAATAGCCAGGGCGCAGGTGCATACCAGCACAATCGGAGTGGATCAGGCGGAATCCGCGTTGGCCGTGTTGATTGGCAGATCGCCCAACGATATTATAAATAAAGATATGCCCCGGGGACAGGCGATCGACCGCATTCCTTCGCCGCCGGTGTTGCCGGATGGACTGCCCAGCGAATTGCTCATGCGTCGCCCCGATATACGCGCGGCGGAATTTCTGATTATGGCTTATAACGCCAATATAGGCGTAGCCCGCGCGGAATTTTTCCCGTCAATCTCCCTGACCGCAATGATGGGCACCATCAGCGCCGCTGTTGCCAATCTCTTCACAGGTCCAGCGGGCGCCTGGAGTTACGGCGTCTCCGGCTCTATCCCTATTCTCGATTTTGGCAATAACTGGTATAATCTCAAGGACGCGGAAGCGCAGAAACAGGCGGCGATAGCGACTTATCGCAAGACCGTCCAGTCCGCCTTCAAAGACATACGCGACGCGCTTACTTCCCAGCGCGAAGCGGGAGCGGTGGTGAAGAGCACGCAGATAGAAGTCGAGAGTCTCCGGCGAGCTACCGAACTCGCGAGATTGCAGTGGGACAACGGTTATTCCGACTATCTCACGGTGCTCGATGCCGAAAGGCAACTATTCCAGGCCGAATTGAACCTGGCCGCGGCTATGCGGGATCGGCTCGACGCCGTAGTCAGCGTTTGCCTGGCCCTGGGCGGCGGCTGGAAAGACAGCGGCGTAACCCCGCAATTCCCGATTGTCGACGCCGGCGACCTCGTGCGCTCCGAAAACGGACCGCATCCGGTCTCCGCGCGACAGAGACAGGAGGGCATATAAACCCGTTTATCCTCGCGGCGCGTTTGCTCGCTATAATTCTGACAGTCTGCCAGTCTCCCTTCTGTTTCGCGGCTGACGCCGAACAGAAAAACGCGTGGTCTTTCGGCCAGTCCATGGATCGCGGCGAGGCGATCTGGCAAAAAGGCGTGGGAGCGTCGGAGATTAAACAAAAAGCCCTGCCTCCCGGACAGCGCGGCGCGGTGGACACGCGAAAAGGTATTGATCGCGCCGTAAACGACGCGATCAAAGGCGAGCCCCGGAGCAAGCTACGCTTGAGCATGGAAAAGGAAGAAAGCCGCTGGAAGGCCGCGCCCAGCCGCAATAGCCCCCGCGTGGACGAAGACATGGGACGCGAGCGCAAACGGGTGTTCCGCGCTTACGCCGACGTGCAAGGCGGCGAAGACTGGAGCGTTACGGTAGGTCCGGAGCTAATCCTGAAAGACGAGCAATACGGCGACTCCTCCGCGTCATCTTCAGAGCCGGATTCGGCCTGGGGCGTGGGCATGAAATTCAAATACGATTTTTAAAGCCTCTCAATGGCCAGAAAAAGAGAAAAGCGCCGTCATTATGACGACGCTTTCTCGCATTAATCGCGCGCTATATTTATATCAACAGGTTAATCGCGTTGGGAGCGGAGAGAAAAGGCTTTTTTTCCTGGCTGTTTACGCGAGCTTTTTCACCGCTTCCAGAACCGCGGCGAAATTCGGCTGATTGGTAATTTCGGGCACAAGTTGCTCGTATGCTATAACTCCGGCCGCGTCGATTACGAACACGGCCCGCGCGAGCAAACGCAATTCCTTAATCAACACGCCGTAATTTTTGCCAAAATCGACGGTCTTGTAATCGGAAAGGGTCTGGAGGTTATTTATATTGGCCGCTTCGCTCCAGCGGGCCTGCGCGAAAGGCAAATCGCAACTGACTATCAAAAATTGAACTTTGCCGTCGTATTTGGCCGCTTCCTCATTGAACCGCTTTGACTCGAGATCGCACACCGGCGTGTCCAGCGAAGGCACACTGGCGATGACCAATGGTTTGCCCGCGTAATCGGCCAGGGTTTTTTCGCTCAAATCATTTGCTGTCAGGACAAAACCCGGCGCCTTGTCCCCAACTTTGGGAAGAGTCCCTTCCAGATGGAGTGTGGCGCCCTGAAAAGTAACGGTATTCATTTTCGCTCCTTTTTGCGTAAGCATTGCCCGTTGAGACGGACTTTGTCAAGCCCGGTTCCGGCAAGCCGGGATTGTGTCCGCTTGTTCGACAAAATCCCCCGCCCCAGTTATCGTAGTCTTCCGTATTCGTTCCTGTTCCTGTTATAGCGGGCAGCAATTGAATAGAGCTACCCGCTATGGCGGCTTTGCACTCGAAGCGGAGCGCGCCAAGACGCCCGCGAAAATGTCCCAAGGCGTATTTACTCCGCCGTTAAGGGACATTTTCAAACGGAACATGCTATAAGAAGAGAAGTTTTTCGCGGATTAATGGCAATGAATCAAAAAAGAACCAATTTCTTATTAATCGGCGATAACCAGACCATTCTGGAATCTCCCCTCGCGCGACAGTATTTGAAAAAAATCAAGTTAATTTATATAGACCCTCCCTATAATACCAACTCCGCGAAATCGTACGACGATAAGACGGATTCGGGTAAATGGCTCGCCACTCTCGAAAAGATACTACGCCTCCTCCGCGAATATCTGGCGGAAAACGGCTGTATATTTATAAGCATCGACGATAACGAATACGCGAGTTTAAAACTTGCGTGCGACAAAATATTTTCAAAAGATAATTTTCTTGGAACCTTTATTACCAGACAGTCCCAAAGGAGCAATAGCAAGTTTATAAATACGGCGCATGAATATATTCTATGTTACGCGAAAAATAAAAACTCGCTTGAAAGATTTTCCGTTAAAAGAATGGATATTCCCGAGCAACGGGCCATGATCAAGGCTATCTCCGGCGAGGTAAAAAAACTTCTTCCCATGGGCCGGAAAGCCGCGGAAAAAAGGCTCCGTCAGCTTATAGGAGAATATTGCGAAAAATATGAAATAACCTGGCTTAAAAATTATAACCGCGTCGATGATGACGGAAATATATACTTCGCGTCCGATCTCTCGGTTCCGGGAGAGCCGCGAGAGGTAAGTATCAAAAAGATAAATCTTCGGCTCGCGCCTTTAAAAACCCGCGGCTGGGTCTCGGACAAAAAGTTTATCGAATTGCATAGCCAGGGCGCGCTGGCATTCCGCGGCGGCAGACCATATCAAAAAAACTACCTTGGCGACGCCAGCGACAACGCGCCTTCAATTCTCAATTTTTATTCCCGTTTTGGCACAAAAGATCTGGAAGCGCTCGGATTGCGCGATGTGTTTGACACGCCCAAGCCGGTGCAATTAATCAAGTTTTTGATCAGGATTGCCAATTTGTCCGACGGCGATATTGTGATGGATTGTTACGCCGGAAGCGGAACCACCGGACAAGCGGTGATGGAAATAAACAATGAGGATGGCAAAGCCATAAATTTTATATTGATCCAGAAAAAGGAGCCTGTTTCTCCGGAATCGAAAGCTTTCGGGCGATGCGGCGCTTTCGGCATTGAACCTTATATTTCCGAAATAATCAAATTGCGACTGAAGCGGGTTATAGAAAAATCAGCCCAAAGTATAGATCTGGATATAATAGAACCGGGACAGGGCGATTAACTCCGCTCAAACATCAGCGCGCGCCATTCCCCGTCCGCAAGGGTCGAGCGAAGTTTTAAGCCCTGTTCGATGTAAGCCTCCGTCACAGCGGGCGCCTGCCTGTCCAGGATCCCCGAAAGAATCATGGAGCCGCCGGAAGCCAGACAAGCCGTTAATTCTCCCGCCATATCGATGAGCGGTCTGGCCAGGATATTGGCCATAATGAGATCGTATTTCTTTCCGCTTACAAGATCGAGATCCCCCGTCATCTGCGACGCCGCCGGATTCCCGTTATGGCCGAGATTTTTTATCGCGTTAGCTGTAGCTATGGGATCAATGTCCAGTCCGATTCCGCTCATGCCCGATAAAGCCGCCGCTATGCCCAGGATTCCCGATCCCGCGCCCAGATCCAGAAAAGTCGATCCCGGCCCCCCCTCCGCGATCAGAAGGTCAAGAGCTTTCAGGCAAAGGACAGTGGAGGCGTGATGCCCGGTGCCAAAGGCGCATTCCGGCTCGATTATTATCTTCGTCGCGCCCTTCGAGTCCGTATCCTTTAACCAGGGCGGCAGAATCAGGAATCTTTCGCCTATGGGTATAGGCGTAAAAAATTCTTTCCAGGCGGTTTGCCAGGGTTTGTCCTCATATTCGCTAATTTTGGTTAAAATCTGGGAAGAAATAGCGCGCGCGTCCTCCGCGAGCCGCTCCAGAATGACGCGCTCGCCCGAACGCACGCTGAAATTTGTTCCGCCGGGCACCGATTTTTCTTCCCAGCCATGGGAGGCTTTGAGCGCGAGCAGGCCAAGCGTTTGATCCTCAAAACAATTTGGCGTATTTATGTCCAGACAATAAGACGTGTTCATATAAAATTCCCCATTCCGGCGCTCGCCGGATATAAACGCGATATAATGTGACGAACTCTATGGAGCATACTACGGAACTGGAAAAAATTCTCCATAAAATCGGACGCAATTTTTCGGTTAAATTTGAACCCCTCGCCATTGACGGCCAGACCTTCGATATTCTGGCAGTAGAAAATATGCCGGCTTATCTGGACAAACTCGTCGCCGGCGGCTCCATCGCCGATCCCCTTCGCGACCTTCCTCTCTGGGCAAAAGTCTGGCCCGCGTCCTTCGTTCTGGCCAAAGCCCTGAAGACTATTGACACGAAAGACAAAACCCTGCTCGAGCTGGGCGCGGGCATGGGCGTATGCTCGATTATGGCGTCATATTACGATTTGAAGAAAATCACGGTCAGCGACTCTTCGGAAGACGCGCTGGATTTCGCCCGCGCTAATGTTCTGAAAAATAACCTCTCCTCCCTCATTGACATTCGAAGTCTGGATCTCTCCTCCCCTGGCCCCGATCCTCGCTTCGCGGGAACGACGGATATTATAATGGCGTCGGAGCTACTGTATCTGGATAATCTGCATCGGCCTCTGCTCAAATTTATCTCGCGCGCTCTCGCGCCGGGCGGCAAAGCCCTGCTTTGCCAGGATCTCTCCAGAGCAAAGCC
The DNA here is from genome assembly GCA_947176055.1 of uncultured Desulfovibrio sp. Classification (GTDB taxonomy): domain Bacteria; phylum Desulfobacterota; class Desulfovibrionia; order Desulfovibrionales; family Desulfovibrionaceae; genus Desulfovibrio. The sequence continues at coordinate 7,548 of CAMWPE010000039.1, read as the reverse complement.
GCGTTTCAAAAAACTCGCCGAAAAATCTTTCAAAGTCCGGGAAGGAAGGACGGCCGTAAAGAGCGTAGACGAGAACAAGGAGGAAGAGCGACGGATATACAGCGTATTAATCCTGGAGAAGTAATGAAAGCGACGCCCATAATTTTGAAAAGCTGTCCAAAAAAGTTCGACGCGGATCAGGCCAAAGCCGTTTCTCCGGCGGAAACGATAGCCAATCTTGAAAAAGTTCTAGGGGATTGCGGGCTCGATCTTGTCGCCGACGCGCGGCGCGTCGATACCGGCCGACTGGACATACCGGTATATTTAAGCGTATGCGGAGTCGACGCCCGCGAAATCATGCCCGTCCGCAAACAAATGGGCAAAGGCGCCTCTCCCGAACAGGCAAAGGCCTCCGCGCTCATGGAGCTTATGGAGCGTTTCTCCTTTTTCAGCTTCTTCGCGAAGCCCGAAGGCGCCATCGAAGCTACCTGGTCCGAAGCGGAAAAGCTTTTTGGCGACGATTTGATCCCCATCGAAGAAATCCTGAAATCCGTCGAGGACCCTCTCCCTCCTGAATTGGCGAAAAAAATAATGAATCTCGCGCGATGGATCTTTTACCCGGCTACAAATCTCCGAACCGGTCGCGCGGTCTGGCTTCCTCTGGACTGGTTCAGAATGCTGGGCGAATTTAATGGTTCCTCGGCGGGAAACGCTCCCGAAGAATCCCTCGCCCAGGGATTGGCGGAATTGATAGAGAGGCACGTCTGCGCTATAGCCGATCGGGAAAGACCCAGGCAACCGACTATCAAGACCGGCTCTATCGACGATCCGATTTTGCGGGAATTGATCGGCAAATTTGAAAGACAGGGCGTACAACTGATTCTAAAAGACTTTTCCATGGATATGCCCCTCCCCACCGTCGCCGCTCTCGCCTGGGATCCGGCCTCCTTTCCGGACGCTTCCGAAATTGTCTTTACGGCGGGAACGGCTTCGTCGCCCGCGCAGGCCGCCATCCGCGCGGTTACGGAAGTCGCGCAACTGGCTGGAGATTTTCATACTAGAGCCTGTTACGAAGCTTCCGGATTGCCAAAATTCGAAAATCTCTCCGAATGCGCCTGGCTTATGGACGGCGAAGAACGCGAGTTGTCCTCGCTCCCATCGGTTGAGCATCCGGATATCCGCGAAGAATTGAGGACAACCCTCGATCGGCTCCATCCCTTCGAAGTCTACGCCGTCGAAACGACCAGGCCGGATCTGGGAATCCCGGCGCACTGGTGCGTAGCGCCCGGTCTCAAATTTAGGGAAAGGGCGCGGGACGCCAGTCTGGGAATGTTTGTAGGCCGGAAACTCGCCGAGAGCGGCGACCCCGAAAAAGCCAGGGCGGGCTTGCGGGTCATCGGCGCCATTTGTCCGGGCGCCGCCTACCTCCCGTTCTTTCAAGGCTTAATCGCCCTGTCCGAAGGCGCTCCCGCGACCTCCTTCTTTATTGAAGCTTATCCTTTGCAAACCGATCCGGACTCCCGGGCCTTGACAGCTTTTTACGCGGGCTACAGCCTGACCAGACAGGACGATTGGCGGATGGCCCTCCCCTGGCTTTCGCGCGCGACGGCGGACTGTCCGCAATCGAAGGATTATTGGAATCTGCTCGGAGCCGCCTTGTATAAATTAAAAAATTACGAACGCGCGGAGGAATGCTTTAATCGCGCTCTGAAAATCGACAAGGGCTCGGCCATCGATCTGGCTAATCGCGGAGTATGTCGCTTATATCTGGGGCGACCCGACGAAGCGACCAAAGATCTGGAGATCGCCTTGAGTCTCGACCCATCGCTTGATTTCGCTCGAGCTCGCCTCGAAGAACTAAAAACGTCCCGGGAATGACGCGTTGAAAAAAGCGAGCGCAGAAAAATTCGCGACTTTCCGGGAACTTCTTGACTGGCTTGACCGCAAAGGCATGTTTTCCATGGAGCTTGGACTTGGGCGCATGCGCCGGGCCCTGACCGATCTCAATCTTTCCCAGCCCGCTGGAATTGGAGTTCAAGTTCTGGGAACGAATGGCAAAGGCTCGACCTGCGCTTTTCTTACCTCCCTGGCCCGCGCTTCCGGATTAAAAACGGGGACGTATCTGTCGCCGCATTTTGTCTCCCCCCGCGAAAGAATCTTGATAGATGACAAGCCCGCCGGCGAAGAGCTCTGGCGACTGGGCGCCAACGAAATTTTCGAGGCCTGCCCCGGCGCGGAGAATCTTACTTACTTTGAATTTTTAACCTTGCTCGCGCTTGTAATTTTCCGCTCGGCTGATGTCGGAGCCTATATTCTCGAAGCCGGGCTCGGGGGAAAAAACGACGCGACCTCGGCGATTCCCGTCGCCGCTCGCTGTTTCGCCCCTGTTTCAATGGATCACGCGGCCATTATCGGGCCGACGCTCGCGGATATAGCTCGCGACAAAGCCGCGGTCATCGATACGGGCTCTTTAAATTTTTCGGCTTCCCAATATCCGGCGGTAAAAGAGATCCTTGAGGATAAGGCGCGGGGCGCGAATTTGCGCTTTGTCGAGCCTTTGCCGCCGCATGATTTGCCTCTCGCGGGCGATCATCAGTTTGTAAACGCCGCCCTCGCGCTGGAGTGCTGGCGCGCGTTTTACCCCGGAGCGATGGTTGCCGATTTGAATGGAGCTTTTATTCCCGGGCGGGCGCAAAATATTTCCCTGGGGAAGGCGAAAATTATCCTTGACGGAGCGCATAACCCGGGCGCGGCGCAAAGCCTGGCCAGATATTTAAAAAGGGCGCGAATCGCGCCTTCGTCGCTTATCTTTTCCTGTCTGGCCGACAAGGACTGGAAAACAACGCTGGCAATATTATTAAAAAATTCCGGAGAAGCGACCGTATTTTTCACGGAGCTGGCAAATTCCAGAGCGACCCCGCTCGATGACATGATCGATTTTTTCCGGTCAACTTATCCCGCGCGCCCATGCCAATGGGGGAGATTCGACGAATATTTCAACCGGGCGATACTTAGCGGCGGAACTATCCTGCTCGCGGGTTCCCTGTATCTGCTGGGCGAGTTTTACGCTCTTTATCCGGAATATCTTATTAAAACAGACAAAGAGGAATGAAGCATGGACGATTCAAAGTTTTACAAACCCGAATCGGCGTGGAAAATATACACGTCAAAACGCGAAGACGCGGCTCAATTCGCCCGGGAATATCTGAATTTCATCAGCGGTTGCAAAACGGAGAGGGAAACGGTCGCCTGGGTCCGGCGCGCGCTCGAAAACGCCGGTTACGGAAAGGTCCTGGCCGGCGAGCTGTATTTTCGCGAATTGCGCGGCAAGGCAATCTTCGCTTTTCGCCGCGGCGACGCTCCCCTGGGAGAGGGGATAAATATTATAGCCGCCCACGGAGATTCTCCGCGACTTGATTTCAAGCAACATCCTTTCGTGGAGACGGCGAATCTGGTTCAGGCAAAAACGCATTATTACGGCGGTATTCGCAAATATCAATGGCTCGCCCGGCCCTTGGCTCTGCGGGGGACTATCGCGCTGGAAAACGGCTCCGTCTTGCCGGTCAGCATAGGCGATAATCCGGGGGATCCTGTGTTCTGCGTGGAAGATCTGTTGCCCCATCTTGCCCAGAAACAGGGAACACAAAAATTGAACGAAGCCTTCGAAGGCGAAAAGCTCAATATAATTATCGCCCACGAGCCTGAAATTGAGCCCGCCGAGGAAAAATCCAAAAATCCGGTCAAAAAAAGATTGCTCGATTTGCTGTTCGCAAAATACGGAGTCGGCGAGGAGGATTTCATCACCGCCGAAATGGAGGCTGTGCCGGCCGGAGACGCGAAATTCGTCGGCCTTGACGAGTCCATGATTGGCGGGTACGGACAGGACGACAGAATTTGCGTTTTTTGCGGTTTGCGGGCTTTGCTCGCGGCGGAAAAACCGCGCCATTCCCTCGCGCTGATGATCTGGGATAAAGAAGAAATCGGCTCTGACGGCGCCTCCGGAGCGTCCTCGAGCTTTTTTCAGTATTGCGTTCAGGATCTGGCGGAAGAGGCGAAAGCGCGGACTTCGGAAGTATTTCTTAATAGCCGGGCTGTTTCGGCGGATGTCACGGCCGCTCTCGATCCGGATTATCAGGACGTTCACGAAAAGCAAAACGCCGCGAGGCTTGGCTACGGGCCTTCGTTCGCAAAATACACCGGTTCCCGGGGCAAATATGGCGCTAGCGAAGCGGACGCGGAATATTTCGCCAGTCTTCGCGCTTTGCTGAATAGCAAAGGAATTCCCTGGCAGGCGGCCGAATTGGGCAAGGTGGATCTGGGCGGCGGCGGGACCGTGGCCCTGTTCCTGGCGAGGCACGGCATTAGGGTCATAGATCTGGGCCCGGCCCTGCTTTCGATGCACAGTCCTTTCGAGCTTTCCAGCGTAGCCGATCTTTACGCTACATGGCAGGCTTACAAGGCTTTTTTCGAGGATTAGCGGCGGTTAAAGGTTTATTGGCGCGCTGAATCCGCGGAAATCAGGCGACGATCCGCCACCGGACGACGGGAATTTCGCCGAAACGGAGAGCGTATTCGGGAGGGGGCGAGCGTTACGCGCCCCTCTCGCGCAGGATTATGTCGGCGAGAGCATTGAGGGCGGCGGCCGCCGCGGCGGAACCGCCTTTTCGGCCCAGGAGCGCGAAAGCCGGATAATTACGGCGCAAAAGAGCTTCCTTGCTTTGGGCCGCGTTTACAAAACCCACCGGCATGCCTACGATTAAGGCGGGGCGAACGCCGGGATTTTTTTCCAGCTCGTCCAGCAAGGTCAGAAGGGCCGTGGGCGCGTTGCCAATGGCGATAATCTGGCCAGTCAGGAGCGGGGCGATTCTCCTTATCCCGAGAGCCGCGCGGGTCACACCCAGGCTCCGGGCTTCTTCTTCGAGTCCCTTCAGTTCCATTAACGGCTTAACTTCTATCCCCAGCGGATCCATGCGCCTGGCTACCAGCCCGGCCGCGAGCATGCGCGTGTCGGTATAAAACCGGCATTTGCTCCTCATTGCGGCTAGGCCGGATTCAAGTGCTTCGGGAGACAGACGCAGATCGTTCGTAATCGCCGTGTCGCCCAGGGCGTGAACGCATCTCCGGGCCACTTCCCAGAGCGGGCCGGAGTAAAGCCGGGGTTCGGGCAGTTCGGCGTCGATTATCTCGAAGGATCTCGCCTCAATGCTTTCCGGAGTCGCTGCGTCATCGTAAACGATGTCTTTATCCTCGCGCATTCAACCTCGCTTTCCGGAATTCGCGTACTTTATTTGTCCAGTATTTCCAGAACTTCCGGCTCCCCTCCGGATAGAGATGAATCCAGGAAGCCATGATATTGTCTTTTTGATACCCCTGCGAGGACAAGCGCTTCCCTTGGGAATCGCGGACTTCCCACAGCGAAGGTTCGACGGCCAAAGCGTCCCGACCGTAATGGAACTCGTGACCAGCGGCCGCGACTTGCCCAAGCGAGTCCGCGCCGCGGACGAATCTGTAACCCAGAGCCTGAAGCCGCTTTTCCATCAGGCGCTCTCCCGGCGCGAGCCCCGCCATAGGCCAGCGGACGCCGTCCGGATCCCGCAGGCTTTGGGAGATATAAATATAACCGCCGCATTCAGCGTACAATGGCATACCCCGCGCCGCGCGAGCCCTGATTGAAGCGATCATCGATAAATTGCGGGAAAGTCGGCTGGCGTAAAGCTCCGGATAGCCGCCGGGAATATAGACGCCGTCGCATTCGGGCAAAGAGACGTCATCCAGAGGAGAGAAGAAGGCGACGCGACACCCTAGCTCTTCGAGTAAAGCGGGCAGATCCGCGTAGCAAAAGGCGAAAGCCTCGTCCCTGGCTACGGCTACGACCGGAGACTCCGGCGACTTTTTCTTACAGAATGGCGGCGCGGCGACCGGAGCCGGAGTTTGTTTTTGTCCGACGCGAACGCCAAGGCGGCGAAGCAAGTCATCCAGGTCGCAATTCTCTTCCGCCCATTTGCCCAGTCGCGCGACGTCCAGCGAAGGGGCCTCTTCCGAGGCCTGCCGCAAACCCAGATGCCGGGATGACAAGCGAGGGGCGTCCGCCTGGGGCAAAAAACCCGCGAGGGGAATATTATACTTTTGTAGAACCGGGCGCAGGGAATTTTCCAGCAAATCGGCGTGTCTCGCGCCCGATACTTTCGAGCAGAGCAGACCGCAAAAACGCGGTTTGCCCAGCGAAGTATGCCAGGGAGCTTCGAATCCCAGAAAACCGTCGGCCAGAGGAGCAACGGAACCGCCCAGGCCCTTGGCATCGAGCAAAAGGAGCGCTGGCATCTCGAGCCTGACGGCGAGTTCGGCGGCGCTTCCCTTCCCGCGACGGTCGCCGTCGTAAAGTCCCATGGCGCTTTCGCAGACCAGGATATCGGGTTTTAGATCGTGTTCAAGGCGCCTCAATATCCGTTTCAGGCCCGCGACGGACGCCATCCGGCAATCCAGGTTTACACTGGGCAGTCCGGCGGCCCACGATAACCATGCGGCGTCGATGAAATCCGGACCCAGTTTCGCCGCCGCTACGCGGAGACCCCGTTCCCGGAGAGCGCGAATGAGGGCGATGGCGACGCTCGTCTTGCCGGCGCCCGTGGCATTGGCCGCTATGATAAAACCCGGAATCATCTGGCGGTTTACCGGCGGTTTTTTTTCTGGCGACGGTAAGCTTCGACCGCGCGGTTATGCTCTTCCAGCGCTCGCGAAAACTGGTGTTCGCCGCCGTCGGTTTTGGCTACAAAATAGAGAAAATCGTGCTTTTCTGGAGCAATGGCGGCCGCGAGCGCGGCCGAGCCAAAAGAGCAAATGGGACCCGGCGGCAAACCGGCATGCTGGTAAGTATTATAGGTATTAGCCGGATCATCGAGCTGGGAGCGTTTTAGCGGACCTTTGAAGGCGGGGCCTATACCGTAAGCGACTGTGGGATCGGCCTGCAATTTCATGTTTTTATCAAGTCTATTGGCGTAAACGCCGGCGACTCTCGCCCTTTCGGCGGCCATTCCCGTTTCTTTTTCCACTATGGAGGCTAGAATGGCGTATTTCTTCAAGCCCTCCCTGTCGGGTCTCACCGCTTTTCCGTCTTTTTCCGGCCATAGAGCGTCGGCCTTGCGCCAGAAATTGTCCGCCAGCCGGCCGGCTATATTTCGCGACTGTTCCGCCCACGCGGCGTTTATCGCGGACTCGTCGGCGTCTGGAGGAATGTCGGGTTTTTTAAATAGATAAGTGTCGGGCATCAAAAAACCTTCTGCGGAGGCGAAGGGTATGCCGTAATGACGCAGGAATTCCGGATCATGAATCGCGTTTTTAAAATCATCGAATCTCGCCAGGCCTTCCTTATCGAGCAAATCCGCGGTCTGCCACCAGGTTAATCCTTCCGGAATAGTAATTCTGTATAATTCCGGCTTGCCGTTGAGCAGGGCGTCGAGAATTTGATCCGGAGTCCGGCCGCTTTCGAGGATGAAGCGACCGGCCTGCAATTTGTTGTCCATTTTCCGGAAGCGCGCCAGCCCGCCTAGTTTGCGGCTGTCCGAACCCAGG